>JAOTUO010000185.1 GCA_029863845.1 Myxococcales bacterium | reverse complement strand
GTCGTCGTCGTGCCGCTTCCGCCGCGTGTACTCCTCGTAGCGGACCGCCCGCAGGCGCCGGCGCATCTTGTAGCGCCGCCAGCGGTTTCGAAGCTGGCCCACGGTGAAGAGCCCCCCCGTCTCTCCTTGGCGGCGCATGTAGAGCCAGCCCACGATGACGCCTCCCAGGTGACCGACGTGGCTCACGTTGGGACTCGGCGCGAACACCATCGTCATGACGAACAGACCCGGAATCAGCCAGATGGCACGGAAGGCGACGGGCGGGAAGATCAGCATGATGGTGCGGTCAGGCCAGGTCAGCGAGTAGGCGAGCAGCACGCCGTACACCGCGCCGGAGGCGCCGAGGGTCGGGACCACCAGCGCGGTGGCAGACCCGATCCCCATCACCACCGCGATGTACGGAAACGTGGCGATCAACAGGCCCGCGCCGATGCCGCAGATCAGGTAGAAGCGGAGGAAGCGCTTCGTCCCCCACACCAGAGCCAGCTGCGACCCGAACATCCACAGCACGAACATGTTCATCGCCAGGTGGCCGACCCCGGCGTGAAGCCACATGTAGGTGAACGGTTGCCAGAGGTAGCCTCCCTGCCAGACGAAGGCGGGCCTCACGGCCGCGACGCCCACCAGGTCGGGGTACAGCATCTGGAGCAGGAACACGATCCCGTTGGCGATCAGCAGCTGCTTGATGATCGGAGGCGTGACGGGCGGGCCGAAGCCCAGGCCGGGGGATTGGTAGCCGCGTCCGTGCACAGTGAAAGCTCTCCCGTGGGGTCGTCTCGGGTGCGTGGGGTCGTGGTCGGTTCAACCCGGACGCAGCGTCATCTCGCCTCGTCGCAGCGGCGTTCGCGCCGTCGCGGTCGATCGCATTCGAAACTCCACCCCGGGGTCAGCCCCCGGGGCGAGCGGGATGGGCGCGCGGGATCCCGCGGATCGCAGATAGCCTAAGAAGTCCAAGTTCCGGAGTCAACGCGGCTATTTCCCCGGGGCCAGGGCCTCCAGGGCTTCGCGGGTGGCCGCGCTCGACAGACCCGAGAGGTCCACGACCGGCAGGTCGAGGCCAAGCTCTGCGGCCAGCGCGTGAAGGCGCTCGCGGCAGTGCTCGCCGCGACCCACCACGAGGGCTTCCTTCACCTCGGAGTCGGGGATCGCTGCGAACCACGGATTCAGTCTCCGGAACTCCTTCAGTGTACCGCTTGTGGCCGCGCCCTCTCCCACCCGGGTGAAGATCCACATGGAGCGCGCGATCGCCGACGGATCCCGCCCGCAGCGGCGGCAGGCGGCCTCGAGCCGGGCCTCGGCCCGGCGCACCCGGGCCGCGACGGGCGGCAGGTTGACGTCCCAGACGTCCGCGTGAGCGGCCACCAGATCGAGCGTCCGCGGTCCCCGGGCTGCGATCGCGATGGGGATGCGTCCGCCGGGCGGCGTCGGCCGCACGCGCGCACTGTCGAGGTGCACGTGGCGACCGCGCAGCGTCACGGTCTCGCCCCGCCACAGCGCGCGCACGGCCGTCAGGGTCTCGTCGAGCCAGGCGCTGCGTTCCGCGGCGGGTAGCCGCGGGAACCCGAAGTGCGCGTCGAGCTTCCGGTCCCCGATCGAGATCAGAAAGCGCAGCCGGCCCGGCGCCAGCCGCTCCGCGGTGGCGACGGCCTGGGCCAGATGCGCTGCGTTCCAGTGCTCGACGAGGCGCATCGACCCGATCGGGATCCGCTGCGTCTGCGCCAGCAGCGCCGTCGTCACCGTCCAGCCGTCGAGGGCATCGGCTTCGGTGCGCTCGCCGAGCATCGAGATGTCGCCGTCGACGAAGGCGGCTGCGTAGCCGAGGGCCTCGGCCCGACGCACCAGCTCGAGCAGCTCTTCCCAGGGGTGGACGTGCCACGCGAAGGCGACGCCCCAGCTCACCGCAGGTGGCCCAGGCGACGGGCGGCGTGCACGAGGGCCAGAGCGCTCTTCGCGTCGGTGAGTTCGCCGCGCCAGATGCGTTCCAGCGCGGCGTCGAGGCTCGTGCGCATCACCTCGATCACCTCGTCGTCGTCGGGTCGCGGGGGCACCGACTCGAGCTCGAAGGCCGCGAACAGGTGGATCCGTTCGTCGGTGAAACCGGGGGTGGTCCAGATCCATCCCAGCTTCTCGATCCGCCCCGCTCGTTGTCCGGCCTCCTCGACCAGCTCGCGCGCGGCGCAGGCTTCCGGGGATTCGCCCGGGTCGAGCTTGCCCGCCGGAATCTCGAGGATCTCACCGCCGGCGGCGTGGCGGTACTGCCGGATCAAGAGCACCTCGCGCTCGGAGACGAAAGGCACGACGGCCGCGGCGCCGGGGTGGTGCACGATGTCGAGGTCGACCGAGCGTCCGTTCGGAAGCGTCACCCGCTCGCGGGATACGCTCAGACGGAAGCCGCGCGGTGCGCGCTCGCCGCGGGTACTCATGGCGCGAGACGGCGGGCCCTGGCCGCGTGGCAGCGCATGGGACGCCCAGGGTAGCTTCGGGCCACTTCGATCGCCGCCGGGCCGGGGCGCGGAGCGCCCGCGCAGGCGGAATGGATCTCGCGAGGGGATGGGTGGTGACGCGTCAGCTCGAGAAGGCCGTGGTCATCGCGCTGGCGGGCGGCAACTCGGCGCTCGAAGGCATCTTCATCGCGGGCAGCGACGCGACGGGCGCCGGCGCGGTGATCGCACCGCCTCACCCGCTCTACGGCGGCGCCATGGAGTCGCCGGTGGTGACGGAGATCGCCTTCGGCTGCGAGAACGCCGGAATCGCGTCGCTCCGCTTCAACTGGCGCGGCGTCGGCGCCAGCGCCGGCCGGCCCAGCGGCGAAGCGGAGGACGCGGACGCGGACTACGGGTCCGCACTCGCCTTGCTCGAGGAGACGGTCGCCGGTCGCGTGGTCGCGTGCGGCTACTCTTTCGGGGCCGCGGCCGCCCTGCGCGCCGCCGGGCGGTACCCGCGGGCGGATCGACTTATTATGGTGTCACCGCCGCCGACGCTGCTGGACGCAGCGGCCTTCGCCGCCTTTTCGGGGCGCGTCCTCGTCGTTGCGGGCGACCGTGACGGGTTCGCCCCGGTGGCCGAGATCGAGCGGCTCGTCGACTCCGCCCGGCACGCCCGGCTCGAGATCGTGCCCGAGGCCGATCACTTCTTCGGCGTGGGCCTGGCCGCGATCAGCCGCGCCGCCGGTGACTGGCTGGCGGAGGACGACCCCGACGGCGGCTCTACGCAGTCGGGAGGGTGACGCGGAACTCCGCGCCGCCGTACTCGCCGTCGGCGACACCGATCGAGCCGCCCGCGTCTTCCACGATGCGCCGGCAGATGGCGAGGCCGAGACCGCTGGGCCGGTCGTTGCGCCCCGAGAAGAAGGGCTCGAAAACGCGGCTTCGGGACTCCTCGGAGATGCCGGGCCCCTCGTCGCTGACGATCAGCTCCACGCCGGATCCGGTGGCGCATCCCTTCAGGCGCACCGCGCCGCCCGCGGGAGTCGCGTCGATGGCGTTCATGGCGAGGTTCAGAAGGATCTGCCGCAGACGGTCCTCGCCCACGGTCACCGTCGGCAGCTCGGGCTCCGCCTCGCACGCGACGTCGACGCCGCGGGACCGGGCGCGGTAGCGCAACAGCTCGGCCACGGCGGCGATCACCCGCGACGGATCGGAGCCGGCCTTCGGCGCGGCGGCCTCGGGGCGCGCGTGCGCGAGCACGTCGTCGAGGAGCCGCTCCATGCGCGCGATCTCGGCGGTCACGACGTCGAAGAAGCGCGTCAGGAACTCCGGGTCGTCACGCCGCTCGGGCAGCAGCTGGAGGAAGGTCTTGACGGAGACCAGGGGGTTGCGCACTTCGTGGGCGATCTCGGCCGAGAGAGACCCGAGCGCGGCGAGACGGTCGAGGCGGCGAACCTCTTCGTCGAGCTGGGAGAGCCGGCCCGCCGCCTGCGCCGCCGCCACGGGGCCGGCCAGACGCTGCGCTGCGGCTTCGAGCGCGGCCAGGGTGCGCGGGCGGACCGCACCGCGGCCGGGGCCGCCGAGCGCGGGCGAGCGGCCCCCCACCAGCAGCACGGCCAGCGGGCGGCCTTCGATCGTGGTGACCGGCGCCGCCGCGCGGCAGCCGTACCGCTCTCCGAACGCCCGCACCTGGGCGGGCTGCTCCGGTGCGCTCAGGTCCGCCGCGCAGCGCAGGCTCGCGATCGCCGCCAGCGCGTCCCGATCGGGCGCGACGGGCGGCTGCCCCGAGAATTCGGCGGCGGCCACGTAGAATGAGCCGTCCTCGCGCAGGGCCCAGGCCACCACCGAATCGCAACCCGTCGTCGCCCGGAGCCGATGGACCGCGCCGGCGAGCAGGCTCTGAAGGTCCCGGCGAACCCCGCCCATCGGCTCCACGTCGGCCCTGCGACCCGCCGCCGCGCGCCGCCGTCGGTTCCGCTGCAGGGTGACTTCGCTCAAAATCCGTCGAGGCGCAGCAGACGACGGTCCTCCGAAGTGGTCCGCGCCGTGGTGTCGGTCTCCGTGGGCTCCGTCCCCGCCAGGAACGCCTGGAAGACGGCGTCGTCGTTGCCGGCTCCCGCCAGCAGTCCGGTCTTGCGGTCGACGCGAGCGAAGACGATCGGCTCGGGGACGTCGAAGTCGCGGATGGGCCGATTCGCCAGGGCGGTGCGCATGTAGTCCACCCAGATGGGCGCCGCCGCCCGCGAGCCCGTCTCGCCCCAGCCCAGGAACCGGATCTCGTCGTGACCCACCCAGACACCGGTCATCACGTCCGGGGAGAAGCCCATGAACCACGCGTCGCCCTGGTCGTTCGTCGTTCCCGTCTTGCCGGCCACAGGTCGCCCGAGTTCGCGCAACCGCCAGCCCGTGCCCTTGGGGTCCGTCACCACAGCGCGTAGCAGTGCGGTGGCGAGGTAGGCCTGCTCGGCGGGAATCAGCCGGTCCGGATCGATTTCCGCGGGGCCCTCGGCGTCCGCGGCGACGTCGACGCCCGCGAGGTCGTCGCTCGCGGGTTCGGGCTCCGCGGCCGGGACGTCGCCGAGCGCGACGTTCTCCAACAGGACCTGACCGAAGCGGTCGGTCACCCGCCGGATGAAGATCGGCGTCACGCGGCGGCCCGCGGCCGGAAAGGTGGCGTAGGCGCGCGTCAGCTCGAGCAGTGAGACGTTACTGGATCCCAGCGCCAGCGAGAGGTCCCGGTTGAGCGGCGAATCGATGCCGATCCGGTGCGCGTAGTCCAGGACGAAGTCGACCCCCACGTCCCGGAAGAGATGGACGGTGGCGTTGTTCACGGAACGTACCAGCGCCTCGCGCAGCGTGATGGGCCCGTAGAAGCTGCGGCCGTAGTTGCGGGGGCGCCAGATGAACCCGGACGTCTCGTCGACGTAGACGACGGGTCGATCGTAGAGGATGGACACCGGCGTGTAGCCGCGCGCGAGGGCGGCGCCATAGATGATCGGCTTGAACGCCGACCCGGGCTGGCGTCGCGCCTGCGTGACGCGATTGAACTGACTCTTTTCGAAGTCGAACCCGCCGACGAGCGCGAGCACGTCGCCCGTGACCACGTCGATGGAGAGGAGGGCGCCCTGGACCTGGGGCTCCTGCTCGAGTCCGAGGTGGACGCGCTGCTGCTTGCCCTCGTCTTCGTCGTCCGCGGGCTCGGACTCGATGCGCCGGAAGTGCGCAACGTCGCCCTCGGCGAAGATCCGGTTGATCGATTTCAGCGGGCGCGGGGGAGAGTCGGGGTCGGGCTCGCGCGCCCACGCCACGTCCGCGATACGAACGACGCCCCCGACGTCCGCACCGAACGCGACCTCGGCGATCTGCTCTTTGCTATCGACGGCGGTCACCACGCCCAGCAGGGTCCGGTCGGCGGGCACCTCGGGGGGGGCCCCCTCGTCGCCGGGCGCGACCTCGCCGGCCGCGGGCGACGCGGGTACGAAGACCGTGGCTTCGGGCTCGCCGGCCGCCTCGGACGGGTCCTCGTCGGCCTCGGGAAGCACGAAACCGTTCTCCCGGGCCAGTCGCTCGATCTCCGCCGGGATCTCCGACGTGGCGACCCTCCGCACGTGGCCACGGTACCCCTGCCGGCGGTCGAGTTCGATGAGCCCCTTCCGCACCGCCTGCTGGGCGGCGGTCTGGAGCGAAGCGTCGATGGTGGTCTCGATGACGAGACCGCCCCGGAGGGTCTGCTCGCTCCCGATCTCGTTGAAGAGGAGGCGCCGGACCTCCTCGGTGAAGTACGCCGCGTTGGAGACCGCCTCGAGCTCTGCGTCGTCGCGCAGAACGGGCACCTCGGCGACGGCGCGCTCGTAGATCTCGCGATCGATCCGATCCTCGGCGAGCATGCGCCCGAGCACGTAGTGGCGCCGCCACTCCGCCTGCTCCGGATTCGCGTAGGGCGAGTAGCGGGACGGGGCCTTGGGCAGCCCGGCCAGCTGCGCCCCCTCGGACACGCTGAGGTCGCGGATGTCCTTGCCGAAGTAGGCTTGGGCCGCCTCGCCAATGCCGTAGGCACCGTGCCCGAAGTAGATCTGGTTGAGATAGAGGTAGAGGATCTCCTGCTTGGAGAAGCGCTCCTCGATGCGGCGCGCGAGGATCATCTCGCGGACCTTCCGCCGGAGCTTCCGCTCCGGCGAGAGCAGGAGCCCCTTCACCATCTGCTGGGTGATCGTGCTGCCGCCCTGGACGATCTCGCCGCCGGCGCGCAGGTTGACCCAGGCAGCCCGCAGGATCGACGCGTAGTCGATCCCCGTGTGCTCGAAGAAGGCGCTGTCCTCTCCCGCCACGAAGGCGTCCACCACGTGGGCGGGCACGTCGGCGAGCGGGGTCAGACGGCGGCGCTCCGTGAAGAACTCGCCGATCAGCTGCCCGTTTCGGTCGTAGACGCGGCTGGCGAGCGGCGGGCGGTAGTCGCTCACGCTGTGCAGGTCCGGCAGGTCGCGCACGAACACGAGGTAGAAGCCGAGCGCGCCGCCGACGACCCCCGCCGCCAGGAAGCCGCACGCGGCGAGCAGGATGCGAAGCCCACGCGACCGGATGAAAGGCATTGAAACTCCGGGGGTTAACCGACCGTAGCCGACCGCCAGCCCACTGCGCTACCGCTTCAGTAGGGACGAGAAAAGACCGTATGCCGAGCCCCCACCTCACATTCGCCTTCGTCATGGACCCGGTCGAATCGATCGACATCGACGCCGATACGACCTTCGTCCTCATGCTCGAGGCGCAGGCGCGGGGCCACCGGGTGCTCTACGTCGACCCGGCGGATCTGGTGGTCTCCGACGGTCGGGTCGAGGCCCGCGTCCGGCCGGTGACCCTGCGCCGCGAGGCCGGGCGCCACGCCGATCTCGGGCCCCCGCGCCGCAGCGTACTCGACGACGACGTCGACGTCGTCTTCCAGCGCACGGACCCCCCGGTCGACGCCGAGTACGTGGTGGCCACCCAGATCCTGACTCTGTGTCGCCGCGCCAGGGTGCTCAACCGCCCCGAAGGCATCCTCTCGGCCAACGAGAAGCTCTACAGCCTCCACTTCGCGGACCTGATGGCCGAGACCCTGGTGACCCGGAGCATCCCGCAACTCGTGGATTTCATGACCAGACTCGGCGGGGAGATGATCGTCAAACCGCTCGAGGGCAAGGGAGGCGAGGGGATCTTCCACGTGTGTCACGCGGACCGCAACCTCTTCTCCATCCTGGAGCAGTCCACGCGCTTCGGAACCCGTCGCATCATGGCCCAGCGCTATCTCCCCGCCGTCCGACGGGGAGACAAGCGAATCCTCCTGCTCGAGGGCAAGCCCCTCGGGGCGCTGATGCGGGTGCCCAGCGAGGCCGAGGTTCGGGCGAACCTGCACGTCGGTGGCCGGCCGGAGCGCGCCTCCGTCGACGACGACGACCGGCGTATCGCGGAGCGGCTGGCTCCGCTCCTCCGACGGGACGGGCTGTTCTTCGTCGGGATCGACGTCATCGGCGGGTTCCTCACCGAGGTCAACGTCACCAGCCCGACGGGCGTCCAGGAGGTCAACGCCTTCGACGGGACCCGCCTCGAGGCCGTGATCCTCGATCGCGTTGAGGCCCTCGGCCGGGGTGCGGATCCGCAAGTCTCCGGATAAGACCCCGAAACCATTGACACGGCCGTCGGTGGGGCCGATCATTCCCGTCGGTGCAGCGGGCTCCTCCCCCGGGCCCTACAGGCTGTGCCTCCTCCACGTGACCTCCGGTCCCGCCCGCTTCCCCTTCGGGCGGGGCGAAACGAACGCCGTCAAGGCGAAAAGGAGATGGCCAATGGCCACGATCGTTGAGAAGACCCGCATCCGTCGGGAGAAAGGCTGGCTCTA
>JAOTUO010000184.1 GCA_029863845.1 Myxococcales bacterium | reverse complement strand
CGCCCGAGTTGCTCCCGAACACGCCCGTGGCCGTGTCCGTCGTGATCGTGTTGCCCGTGATGTCGGTGTTCGAACGCTCCGTCGAGATCGCCCGCCAGATCGTCCCCGTGAACGTGTTGTCCGCGATCTTCACGGCGTCCGCGTCCGCCGCGCTCACCGGCGCACCCTGCTGCTTGACCAAGACCCCGTAGTACCCGTCCGAAGGGGTGCCCTGGAAGGTGTTGTCGTGGATGTTCAGACCGTTCAGGTTGCTGGCCACGGCGTCCGGGGTGCTGTCCCGCCAGGTCTGGATCGCCACGCTGGTGTTGCCGCCCGCCTCCACCGCCACGTCGGCCACCGACTGGTTCATCTGGAACGTGTTGTCGTAGATCTCGATGCCCGTGCCCTTCAGGACGATGCCGTCCGAGCGCTGGTCCACGCCCCCCACCGGACTCAGGTCCGGGCTCGCGATCGTGAACCCGTGCACGGCCACGCCGTCCGCCCGGATGTCGATGTTCGGCGCCACCAGCGGGAAGCTCGCCTGGGACGACGTCGCCACCCCCTGGATCGTCGTGGACCCCGCGCCGGCACCGGCCAGGTCGAGGTTGTTCGTGGTGATCGCCAGGTCCTCGACGTAGGTGCCGTTGCCGACCGAGATCCCGGTCGGATTGGCGGCGTCGACGCCGGCCGGAGCCACGTCGATGCCGTCCTGAACCTTGCTGAAGACCGTGTCGCCGCCTTCCACGATCACCGAGCGGTCGAAGCTGTTGCTCGCGAAGACGTCCGCGATCGTGAGCACCCCGGCCCGGTCCTGGACCTGGAGGTCGTTGAAGTTCAGCGTGTTGCCGGACACGTCGATGCCCGCCATCGGCTGACCGGCGGCCCCCACCCGGATGCCCTGGCTGAAGCCGTGACCGAGCACGTCGCCCCCGACCGTGTTGCCGGTGACCGTCACGTCCTGCTGCGCCCGGCCGCTGAAGTCCTGCACCAGGATGCCCTGGAAGGCGTTGCCGGCCACCGCCCCGCCGTCACTCGGCGTCAGCGTCGTCTCGATCGTGTTGCCCGTGATCGCGACGTTCGAACGCTCCGTCGTGATCCCCCGCAACACCGGACCCGAGAAGCTGTTGTCCGCAATCGTCACCAACCCCGGCGACGCGTCCCCCAGGCTCGCCGGATCGCCGGTGGTGTGGTTGAGGAAGATCCCCTCGTAGCCGGCCTCGGTCGGGCCCGGCGCCGCCCCGTGCGCCGCGAAGGTGTTGTCGTGGATGCTCAGACCCGACAGGTCGTTGCCCGGACGCGGGTTGTTCGCGTCCCGGTAGGTCTGGATCCCCTGCGAGATGTCGTCGAAGGTCGCCGCGTTCGTCACCTCGAACGCGTTGCCGTCGATCTCCACGTCGTTGCCGCCGATCACCATCCCGCTGGCGTACCGGCCCGCCACCGGATCGGGACCACGCAGCGTGAAGTCGTGGATCCGCACCCCGTCGCCCTGCACGTCGATGTTCGGCACCGCCAGCGGGAAGCTCGCCGCGTCGACGTTCGCCACCCCCTGGACGATCGACGAGCCCACCCCGGCCCCCGCCAGCTCCAGGTTGTCCTTGTCGATCGACAGGTCCTCGACGTACGTGCCCGCGCCCACGTTCACCGTTCCGCCCGTGACGTCGACGATGTCGATGCCGTCCTGAATCTCCGCGCCCGGATCGACGCTCACGCTGCTCGCCGTACCGCTGATCGTGCCGGTGGAATCGATGTCGCCGGACAGCGCGGCGGAAGGCGCGCCGATTGTCACGTTGCCGGAGCCGGAGGCGAGCGTGTTCTCGACGGCGACCAGCGTGTTGCTGTTCAGCGTGATCTGCTGGTCGGCGGTGGTGAGCTTGCCGACGGTGACGCTGCCGGCCTCCTCGCCGGCGGTCCCGCCCTCGATCAGGATCGCGCCGGTGCCCTGGGTCGCGAACTCGAGGTCCGCCCCATGATCGCTGCCGGTCAGGTCGATCCCGCCGGCGCCGTCCGTCGCGGTGTTGTTGCGGGTCTGCAGCGTCAGGTTCAGGTTGGTGCCCAGGGTGACGACGCCGTCGGCGTCGGCCCCGAAGTCGAAGGTGCCCTGGGTCTCGATCGACTGGCCCGCCTCGAGCACGACGTGGGCGACCTGGGTCTCGATCCCCTCCTCGGTGACGGTCGTAATGCTTCCCGCCCCGGCCGGCGCGTCGTCGGCCCCGATCGTCGGCAGGTCGGCATCGGTGCCCGCACCGGCCACGTTCGTCACGCCGCCCTGGATCACGATCGTCTCGGGATCGAGCAGGAGCGTTCCGGTCTCCCCGTTCGCCGCCGACAGGTCGGCGTGGCCGCGGTAGACGAGCTGGTCCCGGCCCGAGACCTCCGCGAAGCCGCCGTCGCCGGAAGCCGCGCCGCCGCGGGCGCTGATCTCGCCGGCGAAGCCGGTGGCGTCGTCGGCCCAGACGATCACGGTGCCGCCGTCGCCGTCGGTCTCGGCGTCGGCGCGGATCGTCGCGTCGGCGCTCACGACGGTGCGCGAGGCCGTGGGCAGGTCGCCCTGGCCCTGGAAGTCGCCCCCGATGCGGACCCGACCGCCCCCGGCATCGCCGGAGGCGTCGATCGCCGCATCGCCCACCGCGATGCGGTCGCCGGTGATCGTCACGTCCCCGCCCACGCCGCCGGCGCTGCGGTCCGACGCGTCCAGGGTGCCCGCCACCTGGACGACGCCCCCGTCGCCGCCTTCCAGGGTGATGTTCGCGGCGCGGGTCCTGCCCGTGTGATCGATGGCGAGCGAGTAGAGATCGCCGGCCGCCATCGTGACGTGGCCGTCCCCGGCGTCGAGGTCGCCGGCCTGCAAGACGCCCGGCGCGTCGCCGGCGGCCAGCGCACTGGCGCTGACCTTCACGAAGCTGCTGCCGCCGACTTCGCCCAGGAACACCTCGTCGCCCGCCGCGAGAACGATGATGTCGTCGGCGCGGATCACGCCGTGATTGGCGACACGGCGCCCGATGAGCTGGGCGACCCCGGCGTCGATGATGCCGCGGTTCTCGACGGATCCATCGACCCGGGTGAAGCGATCGAGCCCCTGCAGGAAGTCTTCGTTCGAGATGTTGGCCGCCGCCGCCACCAGCCGCCCCACGTCCACGACCGCGCCTTCGCCGAAGAACACGCCGGCGGGATTCACGATGTAGACCTGACCGTTGGCGAGCAGCGCGCCGTCGATCTGCGTGGGCAGGGCGGACTGGATCCGGTTCAGGACACGCGCCATATCGCTGGGCTGGATGAACTGCACCGTCTCGTGGCCGGCGATGTCGAAGCCGGTGTAGTCGATGATGCTGCGGTCGCTGGCGTGGATGACCGTGAGGTCCCCCTGGTTGGAGAAGCTGACGTCTCCGTGCACGACCTGGGCGCCCTCCGGACTGGCCATCGCCGCGGCGGTGAGCAGCGGCTGCACGGCCAGGGCCAGTGCCAGCCACAGGCTCAGGCACTCTCGGATCCGGCCCGTTCGAGTCAGCGTCTTCAGCATATTCAGCATGTTGCGCTCCCCGCGATGGCGCGTCGCCATCATCAATAAATCAGTGTCGCGACGAACCAGAGCTCGTCGTGTCCGCGCTTGACCAGTCCGTTGCGGATCGATTTGAGCGCGTAGCCCCAATCGAGGTTCAGGACCAGCGTGTCCTTGAAGCGAAGCTCCGCTCCCACTCCCGGGCTCAGCAGCGTGTCGTCCGTCTGGCCGAGCTGCTTCTCGTTGATGGTTACGCGCGCCGCGTCGAAGAAAACGCGAACGATGAAATCCCAGTCCGGCCGTCCGTAGGGCTGGTCCGGGGCGACGCGGAAGTCGCCGATCAGCGGAGCCCGCTTCGGAACCGGCTGGATCGGCAGCAGGCGCGGCACGTGAAGCCGATACTCCGCGCGGCCGAAGTACACGTTGTCGCCTGCGATGGACGACTGCGGGTAGCCGCGGACGGTGTAGTAGCCACCCGCAACCCCCTGGTGCTGCGGGATCAGGTGGTCGTCGTAGGCGTACTGGCCCCGCAGGCTCAGGAAGACCTCGTGGGCCAGGGTGGAGCTCCAGTGGGTGCTGGGGTCGTCGTAGCCGGTGGGGTTGAGAAGGGGCTCCAGATAGGTCGAGCCGTAGGCCTCCCAGCGCAGGATCGCGAAGTCGGGATCGTAGAGCGCGGCGTTCGGATTCCCTCCCATGTCCGCCATTTCGACGGCGTCCACGCCGGTCACGCTCGACACGTTCCAGTCGTTGACCAGCACGCCGCTGAGCTGGGAGGTCTCGGTTCGGCGCTCGAAGCGCACGCCCACCGACGGAAAGAAGTACTGCGAGTCGGCCTTGATGGGGAAGAGGATCTGGTTGTCGACGTTGATGTCCTGGTAGCGAAGGCCCGCGAAGAGGTCGGCGAAGAAGTCGCCGTATTGGAAGACGTTCGCCTCGAGCTCGCCGTTCACGTCCCACTGGTCGCCGTTGAACCTCGACGTCACGAAGCCGAACTCCGACGAGCTGTACTCGCTCCAGGAGCCGCCGACGTTGCTCCGCAGGCGGTCGATGCCGATCAGGGGGAAATCGTACGAGCCGAAGACGGCGTTGACCTCGTCGAAGTTCCCCGTGATGTAGTCGAGGCGCAGGACGTCGTCGTGCCCGGTGAGCTGGTTGTTCGCGAAGCCGAAGCGTTCGCGCCACTTCGTCGTCCCTTCGGTACCCGTGTTCGACGCCTGGAAGTAGGCGATCATCGGCTTGTTCTCGGCGACCAGGTAGTCCAGGTAGACCCCGCCGGGCTCGCCCGCCGCGGACAGCGCCGTGCTGACGTTCCGACCGGGGTGCCGGTTCAGCCGGTCCACGTAGTCGTCGAGCGCCTGCTTGTCGAGCAGGTCGCCGGGCTGGACCGGCGAGTACTGCTTGATGCGCTCGTTCGCCAGATTGTCGACGCGAGCGTCTTCGGGGATCCGGCTCCCCGAGGCAAAGGTGCGGTACTCGAGCAGCCGCCCCGTCCAGATCACGATCCGAAGCGCCTGCTGCCCCGGGGGCCGCAGGTCCCGGCTCGAACGCGGATCGATGTCCTTCTCGTCCGGAAGCACGAGGACTCCGGCCAGGCCGCGTCCGATGAAATCCTCGACGATCCGCTCGTCGATGGCTCGGATGGCGCTTCCGTAGAACACGTGGGGCGCGGCCAGCGTGACGTCGGCGAGCCGGATCCGTACGGGGGGCACGCCCTCACGCGGTGCGGTGTAGCCCTGCGCGACCCGCCCGAGCTCGATGTCGAGGTCCATGATCTCTGCGACCATCGGGTGCTCGGGATGCTCTCGCGCGTACACCAGCTCGAACGAGTCTACGGCGTAGGCGAGGCCGTCGGCCCGCGTCGCCTGCGGCAGATCGCTCGCCCCGACGGGAGGCGGCTGCGTCTTCGGCTCCGCCACGGGGGTCGCCTCGACGACGGGGGCTGCGGCGTACAGCGTCCCCTCTTCGACGACGGCCTCCCCGGCCACCGCGGGAGTTCGGCGCTCCGGCGCCGCTTCGACGACCTCCCTCTGCGCCATCGGTGCGGGCGACTCGGCGCGAGTGCCCTCGCGCAGGACGACGGGCCCGAGTCCGACGGTCACGAGCACGCCGGTGTCGGTGAACGAGAGGCCGTGACCCTGGAACGGGTCGACCGCGTTGCCGGCTTCCACGACGATCTCGAGGCCGTCGCCCCGCTGCTCCACGCGCACGCGCGCGGCCCTCGGGCCGCCGACTTCGAGTGCCTTGCCTCCGCTCGCGTCCACGACCCCCGGCAGCCACACGATCAGGCGCGTCGGGCCGTCCCGGACGACGGCGCTCGCTCCCGACACCGGCTCGTCCAGGATGAGCTGCACGGCGGTGGCGTGGTGCGCGTCGATGACGTCCACGTCGGTGAGACGGGGCGCGGCGCTCGCGCCGCCGGCCCCCGCCGTCAGCAGCCCGGCCAGAGCGGCTGCGAGACCGATGCGAACGACGCGCTGAGGGAAGATCACGGAAGAGAGAGCGCGGATCCTGCCGTGCGAGGCGGATCCTCCGGGGTACTGCACTTTCGTTCTCCGGTCCGACAGGGTTTCGCTGGGTCTGGGTAAACCGTCGGTCGATTCTGTGCTCTCATGGCGATTCCGGCAGTCGGAGGCCAGACACACCGGGGGAGGAGAACGGCGTCTCACCGTCCCCCCCCCCAGGGACTTTCTACTCCCACCCGGGTTTTCGTGTCAACGAGAAACCACGGGAGAGGGGTAGTTTCGCCGGTTGTTGCGAACTGCCCCCAGGGGGCGCGGATGCGAGCGGCACCCTGACCGTCTCACCCGGACCGGGCTACGCTCCGGTTGGGAACGACCCGCCGCAGGGCTCGGCTCGGATCCGGGCGGGGCCCGGGTAGATGAGGAAGCGATGAGGCGCTGGTACCCGATCGAAGGACTCGTCACCGCGGCTGCGATCTTCGCGCTCGGACTTGCCGGCGCGACGCACGCCCGTGCACAGGCAACCGGGGAGACCGATCGCCCCGGCCCCTTCACCGGGGCGCCGGCAGGACAGACCAGCGTCAGCCAGCTTCGCGCCGACCTGGTCCGCCGCGGAAGCGGCGAGTGGGTGATGGTGAACCTGCGACCTCGCGAGGCGCCCGCCAGCGCTCGCCCCGCCCAGGGCGCGTCCCCGGTGCTGCACCCGAGCGTGCGCGCGGTGCTTCGGGAGTACGAGCGGGGCTTCGAGCGACGCGACGCGGACCGCTTGGCCAGCGTGCTGCTCATGGACCCTTCCGAGCGCGCCCACGTACAGCGGCTCTTCGACGAGAGCTCCGCCCTCTCGCTCTCGGTTCACGACGTTTCCGTCGTCTTCCACGGCGACCACGCGTCACTCGCGTTCGACCAGCGGTTGGTCGCCTCGACGCGGCCCCGCCTCGCCCGAGCCGCCGATCGACGCGCACGGCGGTCGATGATCGCGCACGACGCCTACGGCAACTGGGACGGAATCGTCGAGTCCGACTAGGCCGAGGCCCGCCCTCAACCGGGAAAGAGCGGGGCTCCGGTGATCGACCGGAAGGACGCGACGAACGCGACGTCGCGCCCGCGGACCGCCACGACCGGGATCAGGCCCAGCCGCGTCAGACGCTCGATCTCCGAGTCCGTGAAGAGCCGGTCGGTCGGGCCGCTGCTCCGGACCTCTTCCTCGGCGCGGTACACGTGCACCGGCAGGTCGTCCAGCTGAGCGAACTTCGGCAGCGCCTTCAGAGCCCCGAAGTCCGCGAAGGCCCGCAGCGCGACGCGGCCGAGCGCGAAGACCGGATTGCCCCACAGGTAGCCCTCGCGCGGCTCGCCGCCGGCCGTCTCTTCGAACTCGAACGCATCGACGGGATCCGTGTCGGCGCCGAAGGGCGGGCGCACCAGGACGCGGGGACAGAGCAGGCCGAGCCGCTCCGCGCCGGGCAGCATGCGCGCCCGCTCGACCAGCGCCGACGCTCCTGTCCAGTCGAACTCACCGCCCGTCCAGAATGTCGGGTCGACGCCGGCGGCGCACGCCAGCTCGGCCCGCGCGGCGAGGCCCGCGAGGTGCTCGAGCACGCGCAAGTCGTCGTCCGTCGCCGCGAAGGCCTCGTCCACCAGCAAGAGCGAGAAGGGCTGCCCACCCGGCGTCCCCTTCTCGTCCTCCACCACGCGCCGGTGGAGCAGCGTCGCAGCGGCTTCCGGCGCCGAGGCGATTTCCGCGAGCAGCTCGTCGCGCGAAAGATCCAGCACGCGCAGACGCAGCGCCTCCCCGGTCTCGGCCTGCGTGACCAGGGCCCGGAGCGAGCGCCAGGCGGCCTCCAGACGCTGGAAGGCGGAGTGGTGCAGGATGTCCCGAACGCGCGCGGCGAGCTCGCCGTCGATGGCGGCGCGCCAGCGATCCTGGCGGGCGTAGTCGGTGCGGTCCGCGGAGCCGCTCACGATCTCGGCGACCATCCGATCGAACTCCGGATCCGCCGAGCGCCGGGCGACGCGCGGCCTGCCGGCGAGCGGCCGCCCCTCGACGATCGCATCGAGCAGCTCGCCCTCTGTGGTCTCGACGACCGGTTCGCGCTCGCGGCCATCGCCCGCCTCCGCCGCGGCCGCCTCCACCCGGCCCGCCTGCGGGCCGGATTCCCGGATCAGCGCGCGCATGCGGCTCGGGTCGCCGACCGCCTCCCGAGCGGCCAGCAGGCTCGAGAGTGCCGGCACGCGCCCCACCAGCTCCCCCGGATCGAGCTGCTCGAAGCGGGTCAGCTCGAGCGAGTCACAGAAGGGAAGGTCGAGGGCGACGCGCGGGGCCAGCTTCCGGAAGACCTCCGGGAAGTTGTCGCGATCGATCTCGAGAAAG
>JAOTUO010000004.1 GCA_029863845.1 Myxococcales bacterium | reverse complement strand
CGTAATCGTCTCGTTGCAGCCGGCGCGCGCCACCATCGCGCGCTGGTTCTCCAGGGGCAGGATCCTGTCGCGCGTGCACTCGACGTAGGCCCTGGGAATCCGCCCGTAGCGCGTCTCCGACAGCCTGATCGGCGTCGTGACGGGTGCGGTCGGGTCGGGGCCGAGCCGGGCCTCGGCGCGCGCGGCGTCCTCTTCGCTGCAGTCGCCGTAGAAGATCTCCCGGGCCATCCCGTCCCGGATCCGCGTGCAGCCGTTCGTCTCGTCGTTGTCCACCGCCCGTTCGAGGGCCGCGCGCGCCGGCGCGTCGAACATCTCGACCACCGACAGCCCGTCCCGCGGCAGGAAGGCGCACAGGTAGATCAGGGCGGCGAAGCGGTCGGGGCACGACTCGGCGGCCTGGGAGATCGCGCCACCGCCCATGCTGTGACCCACGGCCAGCACCGGCGGCGGGAGGCACCGGGCACCCCGGCAGACGGCCTCTCCGTAGGACGCGAGGGTGACCTCGGACGGCGGCGTCTCGTCGTCGCCGTGACCGGGCAAGTCGATGGCGAGGACCGCGTGACCCGCACCGTCGAGGATCGGAACCAGCTTCTCCCAGCACCAGGCTCCGTGCCAGGAGCCGTGGACCAGCAGGAACGACGTCATGGACGCCGGTGTCCGGGTCGCGAGCGGGCCGTGTCGAACCGCATGGGCGGGCTCCCCCGTGGCTTCAGCGGACTTCTCGGCGAGCGCGCCCGGAAACTTTCGCAGAGCGGGCGGTTTTCGCCAGGGCTCTCGATCCGCCGCGCACCGGCGGCTGCGCGCGTCGCTGCGGTCGGGGCCGTCGCCGTCGCGATCGGCTACACCCTCGGGGCCGCAGCAAGGGAGCCATCCGGGGCCCGTCGCGGCCGTGTTCGATGCACAGGAGACGATCGATGACCGAGGTCGCTTCCCCCCTGACCGGAGTCCGCGTGATCGAGAGCTCACTGCTCGGCCCCGCCGCCGTCACCACGCACCTCGCCGACATGGGCGCCGAAGTGATCAAGGTGGAGTCCCCCGCCGGCGACTACGTGCGCGAAATGACGTGGCCCATCATCCAGGGCGTCTCGTTGCTGCACCTGCACATCAACCGCGGCAAGCAGAGCCTGACCCTGGACCTCAAGCAGCCGGAGGCCGTGGAGGTCTACAAGGATCTCGCGAAGGACGCCGACGTCGTGGTCGAGGCGATGCGCCCCGGCTCGCTGGCGCGCCGCGGCCTCGGCTACGAAGAGCTCTCCCGGAGCAACCCGCGTCTGGTCTTTTGCAACGTCTCCGGCTACGGCATGACGGGCCCCTACCAGAGCCTTCCGGCCCACGGCATCGCCTTCGACACCTGGGCCGGGATCGTGAACCCCGCCAGCGACGAGGACGGGTTCTGCTACATCCCGGAGCACGCCTCCATCGGCATGCACGCGGGTCCGCTGTTCGGAGCCCTCGGCATCCTGGCCGGCATCATCCGCGCGCGCGAGACGGGGCGGGGCTGTTTCCTCGAGATCGGCCAGTCCGACGCCGCCGCCTACATGGACTGGTACCGGAGCGAGAGCTGGCTGGCCTACGAGCGCCCCGAAAACGAGGTCACGGGGAACAAGGCCGACGGCTACGCGCGCCGCGCCCCCGGCACCGCCGGCATGAAGGAGGGCGTGCGCTACCAGATCTACGAGTCCAGCGACGGACACGTGCTGTTCATGGCCAGCGAGCAGGCGTTCTGGAAGAACTTCTGCGCGTGCGTCGGCCGCACGGACCTCTTCGAGCGCTGGCCCGGCTCGAAGTACGCCGACCACGCCCGCGGCAACCGCGAGCTGCAGCGCGAGCTGCGGGAGATCTTCAAGACCCGAAGCTCGGCCGAGTGGATCCGGCTCGGCGACGACAAGAACTTTCCCATCGCTCCGGTGAACAGCCCGAAGACGATCGCCGACGACCCGCAGTTCCGGGACCGTTTCCCGCTCTATCCGCACGAGAAGCACGGCGCCGACATGCTGCCCTTCCCCGTGAAGTTCCCGGGCGAGTCGCTGCCCGTGCCCACCCGCGCGCCCACGGTGGGCGAGCACAGCGAGGCGGTGCTGGCGGACGTGCTCGGCTACGACGCGGACCGGATCGCCCGGCTGCGCAGCGCGGGCGCCCTGGGCTGATCCGGATCGGGTCGCGGCGCAGAGGAGGAGCCGGTGGCGGGGATTCGGTACGACTTCGGCGGCTGCCGGGTGCTCGTGACCGGCGGCTCGAGCGGGATCGGGGCGGGCATCGCCCGGGCCTTCGCCGACGCGGGCGCGGAGGTCGCCATCACGGGAACGCGCGCCCGCGCCTCCGACTACGACGGCGATCTCTCGGCCTACACCTACCGACGGCTGCGACTGAACGAGCCGGGCGAGATCCAGGCGGTCGCCGACTCCCTCGACGCGCTCGACGTCCTCGTCAACAACGCCGGCCGCAACCTCGCCGCCCGCAACGAGTACACGCCCGAGGTCTTCGAGGAGGCGGTGGCGATCAACCTCTTCGGCCCCTACCGCATGGCGGCGGCCTGCCGGGAGAAGCTCGCGGCGAGCGGCCTCGACGGGGGTGCGAGCGTCGTGAACCTGGCCTCGATGTCCTCGTTCTTCGCCGTCCCGATCGTGCCGGGCTACGGGGCGGCGAAGGCGGCCGTGGTGCAGATGACGAAGAACCTGGCGGTGGCCTGGGTGAAGGCGGGCATACGCGTCAACTGCGTGGCACCGGGGCTCATCGAGTCGAACATGACGGCCGTGATGCGGGGCGTCGAGGCGCTCGAGAAGCCCCATCTGGACCGCACGCCCATGGCGCGCTGGGGCACGCCCGAAGACGTCGCACCGGCGGTGCTGTTCCTGGCGAGCCCGGCGGCGCGCTTCATCACGGGACAGACCCTCGCCGTCGACGGCGGCTATTCCGTCGCCTAGGGTCGCGGCACGGAGGGATCCGGGGAGGCGCTCGTGACGACGGGGGTTCGCGACCCGCGCGAGATCGCGCATTGGGACGACGAGGTCGACGTCCTCGTGGTGGGCCTCGGCGCCGCCGGGGCGGCCGCCGCCGTCGAGGCCGCGTGTGCGGGCGCCGAGACGCTGGTGCTCGAGCGCGCCGGCGGGGGCGGCGGCACCTCTGCGATGTCCGGCGGTGTGCTCTATCTCGGTGGCGGCACGGCGCTCCAGAAGACCTGCGGCTTCGAGGACACGCCCGACGCGATGTTCCGGTACCTGATGGCCTCCTGCGGCGAGAGCCCCGACGAGGCCAAGCTGCGCCTCTACTGCGAGGGCTCGGTCGAGCACTACGCGTGGATCGTGGCCCAGGGCGTTCCCTTCAAGGCGGTCTTCTACGACGGTTGCAGCGGCGAGCCGCCCACGGACGACGGCCTCGTCTGGTCCGGCTCCGAGCGCGCGTACCCCTTCCGCGACATCGCCGCCCCCGCGCCGCGTGGCCACGTGCCGCGGATGGAGCATCAGACGGGGCCGCTGCTGATGCAGAAGCTGTGCGCCGCCGTTGCGTCGAGCCCGGCGCGGAGCGCGCTGAACCACCGCTGTGTCGCTCTGGTCCAGGAGCCCGACGGCAGCGTGATCGGAGCCGTCGCCGAGACCTTCGGGGAGGAGCGCGCGCTGCGCGCGCGCCGGGGCGTGATCCTCACCACCGGTGGCTTCATCCACGACGACGCGATGATCGCGGCGCACGCTCCCCTCGTCGGGAAGTGCAACATCCGCGTGGGCGCCGAGGGCGACGACGGCTCCGGGATCCGCCTCGGCGTGGCCGCCGGCGCGGGCACCCTCCACATGGACGCGGCCTCGATCTCGCTGCCCGCGACCCAGCCCTGGGGTCTCAAGCGCGGGGTCCTCGTCAACGCCCAGGGCCAGCGCTTCATCAACGAGGACGCCTACTACGGGCGTCTCGGCGAATGGGCGCTCTTCCGCCACGGGGGGCGCGCCTGGCTCGTCGTCGACGATGAGGTGTTCGAGAAGCCCGACTACCCGCGCGAGGTCGCCGCGGTGGGTGAGACGCCGGCGGATCTGGAGCGGGAGCTGCGGCTTCCGCCCGGCAGCCTCGAGGCGACGTTGGCCCTCTACAACCGCCACGCGGAGCGAGGCGAGGATCCCCTCTTCCACAAGGCGGAAAGCTACGTGAAGCCGCTCACGCGGCCGCCCTACGGCGCCTTCGACTGCACCACCGAGAACTCGATCTACGCCGCCTTCACCCTGGGCGGTCTCGCCACGGATCCAGACGGCCGCGTCCTCGACCCGGAGGGCCGACCCCTCCCGGGCCTCTTCGCCGCCGGTCGCGCCACCTCGGGCCTGTCGGTGGGGGGCTACAGCAGCGGCCTCTCCCTCGGCGACGCCACCTTCTTCGGCCGCCGCGCCGGGCGCTGCGCGGCCACGGGCTGAGATTGGGCGCCCGTGCGGTCCGGACGAGCCTGCGCACGACCCACGTCGTCGCTGTCGCGGCGCTGTACGGCGGGCACGTGTTCGCCGTGGCGGCGGAGCGACTGGCCCCGGCGCTGTACGCGGCCGTGGCGACGGGCGCCGTGCTGATGGCCTTCGAGATCTACCGGGCGCCGGTGTGGTGCGTCCAGGTGCGGGGCGCCGCGACCACCCTGAAGCTCGCGCTGGTGGCCGGCGTGGCGGTGTTCTGGGAGTGGCGCGTTCTGCTCCTCACGGTCGCGATGGTCATCGGGGTGGTCACCTCGCACATGCCCGGGCGCTGGCGCTACCGCTCGCTCCTGCACGGCCGCGTCGTGGGTCCACAGGAGAAGGGCTGAGCCCCGAGCCGAGCCCCACATCGAGTCGCCACGCGGTATGCTGAGCCCGCGTGCGGCGGGGTGCTCCCGTAACATCGCCCCGGAGAACGGCCTTCGTGGGAACACTCCAAGGGCTGCGGGTCGGCCTCGGACTCTGCCTGCTGGCGCTGCCGGGCGGCGCGCTGGCGCAGCCGACCCCGTTCGGAGCGGGCTACCCGATCCGCTTCCTGACCGGGGCCTCCGCCGGCGACCCGCTCGAGATCGCGCTCGAGCACGCGCGCGCAGAGCGGTCCCGCCTCGGTTTGGAGCCCGGCGACCTCGACGCGATGGTCGTCCGCGATCGCGTCGTCACGCGCCGCACCGGCACCACCCACCTCTACCTGCGGCAGCAGATCGACGGGATCGACGTCTTCGGCGGGGACCTCGCGATCGCCGTCGACCGGGACGGCCGCGTGATCGCCCGGGGCGACCGCCTCGTGCGGAGACTCCGCAGCCGCATCGACACGCGTCGGCCTTCGCTCTCCGCCGCCGAGGCCCTGGCGCGCGCGGCCGCGCACCTGGGCCTCGGCGCGGGCGCCCCGTCGCTGCGCCGTCGCGTCGGAGGCCCGGCGCGCGAGGTCGTGTTCGAAGCGGGCGGCGTCTCCCGCGACGAGATCCCGGTGAAGCTCATGTACGTGCCGCTGGCGGAAGCCGACGTGCGCCTGGCCTGGAACCTGGTGATCCGGACGCCGGACGGGGCGCACTGGTGGAACCTGCACGTCGACGCGACCCGCGGCGAGGTGCTGCGACAGAACGACTGGATCGCCCACGACACCTATCGCGTGTACCCGCTTCCGTTCGTGAGCCCGGACGACGGGCCGCGCCGCCTCGAAGCCAACCCGGCCGATTCCGTGGCCTCGCCCCACGGCTGGCACGACACCGACGGGATCGACGGGGCGGAGTTCACGGACACTCGTGGCAACAACGTCTCTGCGCAAGAGGATGCGGACGGGGACGACGCGGGGGGATCGCGGCCCGACGGGGGCGCCGGACTCGTCTTCGACTTTTTGGTCGAGCCGACCCTCCAGCCGGGCGGAAGCTGGGAGGCGGCGGTTGCCAACCTCTTCTACTGGAACAACGTCGTGCACGACATCCTGTACCGCTACGGCTTCGACGAGGCGGCCGGGAACTTCCAGGTCAACAACTACGGCAACGGAGGCTCCGCCGGCGACCCCGTGCAGGCCGACGCGCAGGACGGCGAGGACGTCGACAACGCCAACTTCGGTACTCCGCCCGACGGCCAGGATCCGCGCATGCAGATGTTCCGCTGGCTCCACCCGACCGGCCCGGGGCTCGAGGTCCTCTCCCCACCCGCCGTGGCGGGAACCTATGCCGCGGGTGCGGCGATCTTCGGCGGCGGAACCCTGGGGCTCACGGGCGACGTCGCGCAGGCCATCCCCAACGACGCCTGCTCGGCGCTGACGAACGTAGCCGGGAAGGTCGCGCTGATCGACCGCGGAACCTGCTTCTTCGTCGACAAGGTCGGCAACGCCCAGGACGCGGGCGCGATCGGCGCCATCATCGTCAACAACCAGGGGAACAGCACCCTGACGATGGGGGGCTTCGACCCGAGCCTCACGATCCCAGCGGTCTTCGTGGGGCAGGGCGACGGCCAGGCGATCGAGAGTCAGCTCGGCAACGGGGTGAGCGCCACGCTCGTGAACCCGGCGGCCCGTGACAGCAGCTTCGACAACGGCGTGATCACCCACGAGTACGGCCACGGCGTCTCCAATCGACTGACGGGCGGCCGCTCGAACGTGAGCTGCCTGGATGCGAACCAGAGCCGCGGCATGGGGGAGGGTTGGAGCGACTGGCTCGCGCTCGTCCTCACGGCCCAGCCGGGCGACGCGGCGGACGACGCCGTCTCGATGGCGACCTACCTGCAATTCCAGCCGCCGACGGGCGCGGGCATCCGGAACCATCCCTACAGCACCGACCTGGCGACGAGCCCCCTCACCTACGCGGACATCGCGTCGCTCAACTGGCCGCACGGCGTCGGCGAGGTGTGGGCCGCGTCGCTGTGGGAGATGTACTGGAACCTCGTCGACGTATACGGCTACGACCCGGACCTCTACGAGGGCGTCGGCGGCAACAACCTCGCCATCCGGCTCGTGATCGACGGTCTCAAGCTGCAGGCTTGCAACCCGACCTTTCTCGAAGCGCGCAACGCGGTCTTGAGCGCCGACCTGAACGAGACCGGCGGGATCAACCAGTGCCTGATCTGGTCGGCCTTCGCGAAGCGCGGCCTGGGCGCGGGGGCCACCGACGGCGGCGGGGCCGCCGTCCTCGTCGTTCAGGAGGATTTCGCCGCGCCGCCCGAATGCGTGCCCGACTGCGGTGACGGGGTCCTCCAGGTGGGCGAGGAGTGCGACGACGGCAACCCGGATGCCTTCGACGGTTGCGCGCCGACCTGCCGGGTGGAGACGCTGTTCTCGTTCTTCGGCGTGGCGGCCGGCGGCACGATCGACCTCGAGATCGAGGGAATCCCGCTCTCGGTGGCGACGCTCCCGGGTCAGACCTCCGCCGACGTGGCCGCGAACGTCGCTGCGGCCATCAACGCCGATCCGGGCCTCGCTGCGCTCGGCGTGACCGCCGTCGCCCTGGCAAGCCAGGTGGCGACGACCGGCGAGCTCACGGCGTTCGCGGTGAACGACCCCGGCCTGGGCTCCCCGCTGGTCCCCGCGCTGTCGGACGGCGGGCGCTGGTTCCTCGCCGCGGTCCTGCTGCTCGCCGCCCTGTGGGCGCGGATCGGCCGTCTTCGGCCGTTGCGTCCCGTCGAAGACGGCGCCGCCATGGCGTCCGATGCGGGATCGCCCGAAGGGTAGAGCGACGGAGGCCGCCTGCGATGTCCCCACTGCGTGCGAGCGAAGGCGATCCGAGGCGCAGGGGAGGGACCCTCTTCATCCTCTTCAGCGTCGTCATCGTGGATCTGATCGGGTTCGGGATCGTGGTGCCGGTGCTTCCCTTCTACGCGAGGGAGTACGGCGCCAGCGCGACGACCCTCGGCTTTCTGGTCATGGCCTACGCCGCCGCCCAGTTCGCGTGCGCGCCGCTGTGGGGGCGGCTCTCGGATCGCGTCGGAAGGCGCCCGGTGATGCAGCTGACGGTCGCCGGCACGGCCCTCTCGTTGCTGGCACTCGGGCTCGCGGACTCGCTGCCGTGGATCTTCGCGGCGCGCGTTCTCGGCGGCGGCTTCGCCGCCAACGTGAGCGTCGCTTCCGCGTACATCGCCGACGTCACCGGCGAAGAGGAGCGCACGCGCTGGATGGGCATGCTGGGCGCGAGCTTCGGCATCGGCTTCCTGCTGGGCCCCGCCATCGGCGGCGCGCTCGCCCCCTACGGCTATGGGGTTCCGATGCTCGCGGCCTCGGGGCTCGCGGCCGCGAACTTCCTGTACGCGTTGTTCGCGCTCCGCGAGCCCACCCGCAGCGTGCGCGCGCCCCGGGAGGACGCCGGCGACCTGACCCGGATCGGCGTGCTCCGTGACGCGACCGTCCGGCGCCTGTGCTTCGCCAACCTCGCGTTCGCGCTGGCCGTGACCCAGCTCGAGACGATCTTCGCCTTCTTCATGATGGATCGTTTCGACTACGACGCCCGGGAGGTCGCCTTCATCCTGGTGCTCATGGCCGCGGTGATGGGCGGAATCCAGGGCGGAGGCATGCGGGCGCTGGCCGACCGCTTCCGGGAGCGGACGCTCGTGGTGGCGGGGAGCTCGATCCTCGCGGTCTCCTTCCTGGCGGTCCCGTACGCCCCGTCGGTGGCGTTGCTGCTGGTTCCCCTCGTGATCTCCGCCGCGGGGCGTGCGATCGCGCAGCCCTCCCTGATGAGCCTGACCTCGCTGGCCGCGACGCCCGAGGCGCGCGGGGCCGTCATGGGAACCTTTCAGTCGAGTGCCTCTCTCGCCCGCATCGTGGGACCGGTGGCGGCCGGATGGCTCTACGACCTCGCCCTTCCGGCCCCCTTCTGTCTCGCGGCCGCGCTGCTCGCCGGCGTGGTGCTGGTCGCGAGAGGGCTGCCGACCCGGGCCAGCCTGGGAAGGGGCGCCTGAGTGGACCTCTCCTTTCTGCCGACGCTCAACGCGTCGCTCAACGCCGTCGCCGCCTGCCTCCTCGTCGTCGGGCGACAACTGGTCCGGGGCGGGCGCATCGACGCCCACCGGCGGGTGATGATCGCCGCCTTCGTCGTGTCGAGCCTGTTCCTGCTGCTCTATGTCCTCCACAAGGCCTCGCGGGGCTTCGAGAACACGAGCTTCCATGCCGAGGGCGCCGTGAAGGCCGCCTACCTGCTGCTCCTCTTCTCGCACGTGACCCTCGCCATGACGGTCCCGCCGTTGGCGATCGCGCAGATCGTCCTGGCGGTGCGCGGTAGAATCGCCACGCACCGGCGTCTCGCCCGCTGGACCTGGCCCATCTGGATGTACGTCTCGGTGACCGGCGTCGCGATCTACGTGGCGCTCTATCACCTCAACCCGCCGGCCGGGGCGCCCGGGAGTCTGTAGCGATTAGCACCCATATCAGTCCCGTCCGGGGGCCTTGGGGGTGCTCCCGGCGAGGCCCACCCACGCGGGAAAACCCGAGACGCCGCAACCCGTTGGGCCGCGGGCCGCCGGACGTTGAGAATCCGGCCGGAGTTGGCTAAGAACTGCCCTCCGCTCGGTCGGATGGGTGCGCATGCGGTGGCGCGCCCGGCGGTGCTTCCAGGAACCCATCCATCCACCATCACCGCGCCTCAGTCTCCATACCGTCTCCCTCCGATGCGATGCGCCTTCGGGGATCGACTGGAGGGGTCGAGGAAGTGCCAGGAAAACATGGGATTGATGAAGCATCTCGCAAGCCTCTGCCTGCTCGCGGTCGTTCCGCTCTCGGCGGCAGCCGAAGGGGACAACGCCCGCGGCAAGGCGCTCTTCGCTCTGTGCTCCCAGTGCCACGGCGCCGACGCCGGCGGCAACGAGGCGATCATGGCGCCGGCGATCGCCGGCATGACCCCGTGGTACCTCGAAGCGCAGCTGAAGAAGTTTCGTAACGGGATGCGCGGTGCGCACCCCGACGACGTGGGCGGGATGCGCATGCGCCCGATGTCGCTCGCGCTCTCCGGCGACGAGGACGTTGCGGCGGTCGCGGCCTACGTGGCCAGCCTGCCGCCCGCCCTGCCCAAGCCGGTGCTCGTGGGCGGAGACCCGCAGCGGGGACAGGCGATCTTCACGCCCTGCACGGCGTGCCACGGTCCCGACGCCTCGGGCAACCAGATCTTCCTGGCGCCGCCCATCAAGCTCAGCAGCGACTGGTACCTCTTCAAGCAGCTTCACAACTTCAGGGCCGCCATCCGCGGCGCGAATCCGGCCGATGCGCAAGGCGCCATGATGCGCGGGATGGCGGCGACCCTGGCCGACGACCAGGCGATGATGGACGTCATCGCATACATCATGACGCTCAGGAACGGCCAGTAGCCCACGGGCCGCGGAGAACCCCAATGGCGAAGGCGTATTCCTCCGAAGAGCTGGCCTGGCGCACCTTCCTGGTCACGATCGCCGGCGTGGGCGCGTTCATCGCCGTCGTGTTCCTCTTCATCCTGTGAGGGCGGAGCGATGATCGAACGATACCTGCCGGCGGCCTCGACCTACGCGGGCGAGGTCGACTTCCTGATCAACCTGATCCTGGTCCTGGTCGGCTCCTGCTTCATCGTGTGCGAGGTCGTCTTCTTCTGGCTGATCTTCCGCTTCCGCAAGAAGGAAGGGGTGGCGCCGGAGTACATCACCGGAGAGCTGAAGAGCCACAAGCGCTGGATCACGATCCCGCACATGGTCGTACTGGTCTTCGACGTGATCATCGTCGTGTTCGCCATCAAGGTCTGGTACGACGTAAAGCAGGACCTCCCCCCCGCCGATCACACGGTCCGCGTGGTGGCCCAGCAGTGGGCCTGGACCTTCGCGCATCCTGGTCTCGACGGCGCGATCGACACGGCCGACGACATCATCACCGTCGACGAGCTGCACGTGAAGGTCGGCAGCCTCTATCACTTCAGGCTCGAATCGCGCGACGTCATCCACAGCTTCTCGGTGCCGGTCTTCCGGCTCAAGCAGGACGCGATTCCCGGGCGCGTGATCACCGGCTGGTTCGAGGCCACGATGACGGGAACCTGGGACATCCAGTGCACGGAGATCTGCGGGATCGGACACGGTCTGATGCCCGCCCGCATCGTGATCGAGACGCCGGAGCAGCACGCCGCCTGGATGGCGCAGAAGTCGCCGCTCTCGATTGCCGCCGTCACCGCGGCGCCGTCGGCGGAGGAGTAGGCCATGGCCGAGACCCTCACGGCCGCGTCCTCGCATGGCGAGCACGCGCACGGCGAGATGAGCTTCTGGAGCAAGTACGTCTTCTCGACCGATCACAAGGTCGTCGGCTTGCAGTACATGTTCACGGGGATCTTCATGGGGCTGATCGGCGGCTTCATGGCGTACGCGTTTCGCATGCAGCTCGCCTTCCCCGGCGTCGAAGTCCCGGGCTACGGGCTGGTCTCGCCGGTCGACTACAACGCGCTCGTGACCAATCACGGCACGATCATGATCTTCTGGGTGGCGATGCCGGTGCTGGTCGCCGCCTTCGGGAATTACCTGATTCCGCTGATGGTGGGCGCCGACGACATGGTCTTCCCGCGCCTCAACCGCCTCTCCTACCAGGTGTTCCTGCTCAGCGCGATCGTCCTGATCTGCTCCTTCTTCGTCGAGGGCGGCGGCTTCGGCGGCGCGTGGACGGCGTATCCTCCGCTCTCGGCCCAGTCGCAGTACAACCTCACGCCCCTGGGCTCGTCGCTGTGGCTGGTGGCCGTCGGGCTGGAGTTCGTGGCGTTCCTGATCGGCGGCATCAACTTCATCACGACCGCCATGAACTCGCGGGCGCCGGGCATGAAGGCTTACGACATCCCGATGATCGTCTGGATGATCGTCGTCGCCAGCATCATGTTCATGGCGTCGGTGGGTCCGCTGCTCGCAGGCGCCGTGATGCTCTTCATGGACCAGAATATCGGGACGGCCTTCTTCGACCCCGATCGCGGAGGCGACCCGATCCTCTGGCAGCACCTCTTCTGGTTCTTCGGGCACCCCGAGGTGTACGTCGTCCTGCTGCCGGCGACCGGGCTGGTGGCGGACATCATCACCGTCTTC
The DNA here is from genome assembly GCA_029863845.1 of Myxococcales bacterium. GTDB lineage: Bacteria > Myxococcota_A > UBA9160 > UBA9160 > SMWR01 > JACZXC01. The sequence continues at coordinate 20,898 of JAOTUO010000004.1, read as the reverse complement.
TCGCGCAAGAAGCTGTTCGCCTACCGCACCGTCCTCTACACCGTGTTCGCGACCGGCGTGCTGAGCTTCACCGTCTGGGCCCACCACCAGTTCGTCGCCGGGATCGACCCGCGCATGGCCCACGTCTTCACGGTCACGACGCTGCTGATCTCGATTCCGATCGCGGAGATGATGTTCGTCTACATCGCGACGCTCTACGGAGGGTCGATCACGCTCACCACGCCGATGCTCTGGGCGCTCGCCTTCATCGCCGAGTTCCTGATCGGTGGCGTGACGGGCGTCTTCCTCGGCGCCAGCGGCGCCGACATCTACTTCCACGACACCTATTTCGTGCTGGCGCACTTCCACTACACGTTCTTCCCGATCGCCATCATCGGGTTCTACGCCGGGATCAGCTTCTGGTTTCCGAAGATGTTCGGGAAGATGATGAACGAGACGCTGGGGAAGATTCACTTCTGGGGGACGGTCATCCCCTTCAACCTGATCTTCATCCCACTCTTCGTGCTGGGCGCGTCGGGCCAGCACCGGCGCATCTACGACTTCAGCCACTTCCCGAATCTCTCCGCGCCCTGGCAGCAGGACCTGAGGATCCTGGCGACGAGTGCACTCCTGGTCATGCTGGCCTTCCAGTCGGTCTTCCTGGTCAACTTCGTCTGGAGCCTGTGGAAGGGCCGGAAGGCCGGGAAGAACCCCTGGAAGTCCAACACGCTCGAGTGGACGGCGGAGTCGCCGCCGCCCCACGGCAACTGGTCCGAGCTGCCGACGGTCTACCGCGGCCCCTACGAGTACGGCGTGCCCGGTCGCGACAGCGACTACTGGCCCCAGAACGAACCGAACTGATCAGCGGGGAAGTCGATGTCTGCTGCGAGACCGATTGCAAACACGCGTAGCGCTGCCGGGATGCCCACCGGCCGCCTGGCGGTGTGGATGGTGGTGGTGTCGGAGATCGTGGTATTCGGCGGCGTGCTGGCTTCCTACATCATGCACCGCCTCGCCCACGACGCGTGGTCGGTACAGGCGGCCCACACGAACATGTGGATCGGGGCCTTCAACACCTTCGTGCTCCTCACGTCGAGCCTGTTCGTGGCGTTCGCGCACAAGGCGGCCGAGGAGGGCGATGGGGTCAAGGCCTCGAACTTCCTGTGGATGACGGTCGCGGGTGGAACGACCTTCGTGATCGTGAAGGCCCTGGAGTGGACCTCGGAGATCACGGCTGGCTACACGATCACCTCGAGCACGTTCTGGTCCTTCTACTATACGGCCGCCGGCCTCCACGCCCTGCACGTCATCGCGGGGGTCGTCATTTTGATGATCATCGCGATGCAGGCCCGGAAGCAGATGGAGCTGCATCGCGTGGAGCTCATCGGGATCTATTGGTACTTCGTCGAGATCGTTTGGTTCTTCCTCTTCCCCCTGCTGTACATCGCGAAATAGGTTGATGATGTCCGAAGAACACATGCACCATCCGAACTACCTGAAGATCTGGGCCATGCTGGTCGGCCTGCTGGTGGTGAGCGTCGCGGGGGCCATGGTCGGGATCCGCGTGGTCACCCTGATCACCGCCTTCGGGGTCGCCTGCGTCCAGGCCTACCTGGTGGCGAAGAACTGCATGCACATCGGCGCCGCCCGGCGCTTCGTGCCCTACCTCGTCGCGACCGCCCTGGTGCTCATGCTGCTGTTCTTCTCGGGGGCCGCGCCCGACGTGATGAAGCCAGCGGGCGTCAACTGGGTGAAGCCGGCATGGCAAGAGGCCGCCGTCGAGCACGACGTGAGCCTCCACGAGGCTCGTCACTAGCGGGTGCCGATCTCCGTGACGAATCAGGACTACGGACGCATCCACCTCGTCGCCGATTCGCGCCGGCAGCCGCTCCTGGCCAGCAGCGTCATGGGCATGCTGCTCTTCGTCTTGATCGAGGCCATGCTGTTCGCGGGGATGATCAGCGCGTACTCGATCATCCGTTCGGGCGCGATGATCTGGCCTCCCCCGGATCAGCCGCGGCTTCCGATCGAGGAGACGGCGATCAACACGGCCGCGCTGATGCTGAGCGGGTTGCTCCTGTTCGTCGCGCACCGCAGGTTCCGGCGCGACCGGGCGCGGGCCCGGACTCCGCTCCTGCTGTCGATGCTGCTCGGCGCCGTCTTCGTGGTCTTCCAGGGAGTCGAGTGGGTGGCGCTGATCCGCGAGGGCTTCACCTTGACGTCGAGCAGCCAGGGCAGCTTCTTCTACCTGATCGTCGGAATGCACGCCCTGCACGCGGTGGCCGCGCTGGGCGTCCTCGCGTACGTGGCGCTGCGCCTGCAGCGGGGCTGGCTCGCGAGTAGTCAGCTCGCCGCCGCCGAGGTATTCTGGTACTTCGTCGTGGGCATGTGGCCCATCATCTACCTGGTGGTGTACCTGTGATGGAGCGGGTGAGGGGAGCGCTTCGGCAAGCGTGGATCGCCGGCTTCGTCGGGGCGCTCGTGCTCTGGACGCCGCGGATCAGCCATGCGTGCGCCGTCTGCTTCTCGGGACGCGAAGACGAGGCGCGACTGGCCTTCATCTGGACCACCGTCCTGCTCACCTTCCTGCCGCTGATCATGATCGGCGGCTTCGCGTGGTGGCTGCGGCGGCGCACCCGCGAGCTCGAGCAGCAGGATGCCCCCGAGACGGGCGCGGTCCCGCTGCCCGCCCTCAATCGAGCAACCTCGTCGCGGTGACGAACAGGCCGGCGCCGGCGCCGGCCACGGCCCCGGCGAGCGCGCGTCGGATGACGGACCACTCTCCCGTCAGCAGGGCGACCCCGAGCACGGCTCCGATCGCGGTGCAACCCAGCAGGGCAACCGTGATGACCGGGTGCTGGGCGACGACCCTTCGCACCCCGCGACCGCGCGGCGCACCGCCCTGCGGCGCCTCGTCCATGCCGCCTACGCTACCCCGTACGCGGAGGGCCGCCCAGCGGGCGGCGACTCAAAACACGCCGTAGCGATCGGCCAGGACGGCCAGAACGCCGCCCAGGAGCCAGACGCAGAGGATGACGCCGTTCAGGGCGCCGGGTCGCCGTTGCTGCCGGACCTCCTGCCAGACGCTCGTGACGGTGAGCGCCGCGAGGATCAGCACAGCTGCCTGGGCCGCCAGACGCCGATCGCGCACGGCCAGCAGGAGCGCCGGCGCGAGAAAGGCCGCCGCGTGGCCGATCACCACCAGCAGCACCGGCCACAGGGTCGAATCGTGAACGAAGGGCAGGAGCCAGCGCTCGGCCCAGGGGCCGTACGCGGATCCGCTCTCCGCCGCCGGGCCCGGGGCCCCGCGCCGGGGGGCTTCTCGCTTCCACATGCTTCGCGCTCCGGCGTTCCCGGAAGGATAACCCCCTCGCGGGTTCCGTCCGCGCAGGGCGCTCCCGCCCGCGCCGTCGGTGACCGGAGACCGCGAACTCAGTCCAGAGAGCGGTGGACGTGAACGGTGAGGTCGCCCATCAGGTTCGTGTAGCTGCCGTACTCGTTGTCGTACCAACCGAAGACCTTGGCGTGGGTCACGGGAACCTCCACCACGGGATCGCCGAGGCTCTCGAGCGTCTTGGCGTCGATGTTCGGAATCCGGCTCAGGTCGATGTCGGCGAAGCCGGTGCGCGTGTGGGTCTCGATCGCCTCGATCACGACGGCGGCGCGCATGCCCGAGACGTCCGCGGGCACGTTCTGCTCCTCGCTGTAGACGAGCAGCCCCTTCTGCGTGCCCGCGGACGCCGTCTGATAGATCTCGTTGATCAGCTCCTGGTTCACGGAGCTGCGCCCGTCCGATTCGATGTGGGACTGGAACGTGAGGTTGAGGATGATCAGGGACTCGGTCGGAGTCGGAATCCGGACGGAATCGGCCATGAAGCCGATCTGGCGGACCTCGGGCACCACCAGCTCGAGCGCCCGGGCGGCGTTGCTGGAGGTGATGACGATGCTGTTCAGAACGCTGCGGCTGCGTCGCAGGTCCGACGCTCCGGCCTTGGGGACCGTGTCGAGGACGCATTGGCTGTTGGTCGCCGCGTGGACCGTGCTCATCGACGCCGTCATGATGGACGAGTCGTGGAGGTGGTCGATCAGCGGCTTCACCATGTGGGCAAGGGCGGTGGTCGTGCAGGACGCCGCCGAGATAACGCGGTGGAGGGCCGGATCGAAGATCTCGTGGTTGCAGCCGTAGATCAGCGTGACCGCGTCCTCGGGCATCGACTGGGCCGCGTCCTTGATCTTGAAGGCGGCGCTGTTGATCACCTTCTCGGCGCCGGCGCCGAGGTGACCGCGCAGTGACCCCTTGGCATCGTCTTCGGACCGCGTGGGATCGCAGAACGCCCCGGTCGTGTCTACGACGACCCGCGCGCCGTGCTCGCGCCATCCGATCTCCCGGGGGTTGCGCGCCGTCTGCAGCACCGTCACGGGTATGCCCGCGACCTCGAGGAGCTTCTTCTCCCGGTCGACGATCCGGATGCACGGATCGGCGTCCACGCCGAAGAGGAAGCGGTGCATGCTGCCGTATGTGGAGTCCTTCTCGATCACGCCGCACATCACGTCGAGGTCGCTTCCGACGAGTCGCCCGACGTTCACGACCAGCCGCGAGAAGTACTTGCGGGCCACGTGATGCCAGACCGAGAGTTTTCCGATTCGGCCGAGGCCGTTGATTCCAAGCGTGCGCTCCGCGTCGTTGTGGCTTCCCATGGCTTCCCTTCCGCTGCTTCCCCTCGGCTCCGATGGGAGTCAGGCCAGCTTCCCTCGGTGAACGACAATCGAAGGGTGTTTCCCCAGGTAGATCGTTCCGTCGATTCCGTTGATCGAGATCAGGTCGCCGGTCGCGATGACGCGACCGGCGAGCGTCGAGCTCCTGCTCTCGTCGTCGACCTCGAGCTCGCGACAACCGACGACGCAGGTGCGACCGATCCGCTGAGCCGCCACGGCGGCGTGGCTCGTCGCGCCGCCGCGCGCCGTCACCATGCCGTCGGCCTGGAGGATCAGGGGGACGTCGTCCGGCACCGTGTCGGGCCGCAACAGGATGATCGGGTCGTCGGGCAGGCGCCGGCGCAGATCGGCGATGTCCTCGGCCGTGTGGGCCACACGGCCGCTCAGGGCGCCGCCTCCGGCGCCGATCCCGGTCGCCAGCTTCGCCCGCTCGAGCGCCGCGCTGGGCACGAAGGCCGTCACCGAGGACACCTGCGACATGACCGTGTCCCGGGTCTGCAGGATGTAGAGATCCGCGGGATCGTCGCTCTCGAAGGTGAACTCGATCTCCTGGTGGAACATGCTGTGGTCGTGGACGAGCGTCTTGGCGTGGCGGACGATCTCCCCGTAGATGTCGGGGAAGTCCTGCTCCAGCGACATCGTCGCCTGCTTCGACTCGGAGAGTCGCTGTTCCTCGGTGATGGGATACGTGTCGACCAGCCCGCTGACGACGTCGTCGCCCTGACCCTGGACGATGAAGTCCCCGTGGAGGTGCACGTCGCGGGACAATCGATGCGGGTCGCAGGTCAGCGCCACGCCGGTCCCCGAGCGGTCGTTGAGGTTGCCGAAGACCATGTTCTGCACGACGACCGCCGTTCCCCATTCCTCGGCAATCTGCAGCTCACGGCGATACACCCGTGCCTTCTCCGACTCCCAGGAGCGAAGCACCAGCTCCACGCACTGGTCCAGCTGCTCGAAGGGATCCTCGGGGATCTCGATCCCGTGGTCCCGGATGAGGTCCCGGTAGCGGAGCGTCACCGGCTTCAGGTCCGTTGCCGCGATCTGCGACTTCTTCTCGACGCCGAGATTCCGCTTGGCCTCCCCCATCAGGGCGTCGAAGAGGTCGCGAGCGAGGCCGTGGCCCATGCCCCAGAGCTGGAGAAAGCGGCGGTACGCGTCCCAGGCGCCCCACGGGCTGCCCGACATGGCGGCCCGCCCCTCCGCGACCTTCTCGCTCATCCCGACGTTGAGGAAGGTGTCGAGCATCCCGGGCATGCTGATGGCGGAGCCGGAGCGCACCGAAATCAGCAGCGGGTTCTTCGGGTCGCCGTAGCGCCCGCCGCAGAGCCGTTCGAGGCGGGCCACCTGCCTTCGGAGCTGTTCGCGCACCTCCTGCCTCAGCTCTTCACAGGCGAGGACCGCGGCGTGGCAACGGAAGAGCTCCGTCGTGAGGATGAAGCCGTCGGGGACGGGGATCCCGTCCCGCGCCAGCCGCTTGATCATGTAGCCCTTGTTCCCCAGGTAGACGACGCCGTCGTGCGGGCTCTCGCTGCGATCGATCTCGACGCAGCTGCGGTCGGCGTCGTAGGTCATCAGCAGGCTCTGCGTGGCCGGGTCGAGCTTCTCGCGTCCCTGCACGAGCGTCCGGAGCACCTGACCCACGAGCTCGTCCAGCTGCTGGAGTCCGAAGGTCTGGGCGATGAGATCGCGCAGGAACGCCTCCGAAACCTTGAGCATCGTCGTCCGCGGGTCGTCTTCCGGCCCCGGCTCGAACGCGCCGCGCTCGAGCATCCCCCCCAGGATCCGCTCGAGGACCGGCTCGTAGCCGTCGAGGAAGCGGATCCGGATCAGCTGCTCGACGGCGCGCGAGATCACCTGGAAGACGTTGATGTACTGGTCGACGCTGATTCCCTCGGCCATCAGCGCCTGCTCCAGCATGTCGATGCCAGTGGCCAGTCCCCGGCCGTGACAGCCTTCGTTGCGCAGGGCCCTCAGCGAGAGCCGCAGCCAGCGCGCCACCCGCTGCAAGGTGTTGCGTGTGATGTACTCGAAGTTGTGCTCTGCGATCGTGCGCTCGAAGAGCACGTTCGCCAGCGACTCGATGCGGAAGCTGAGGCCCGCCGCCTCGAACTTCTCCTCGCGATAGCGCCCGTACATGCTCGGAATGCCGACTGCGATATGGCGCTTGTGATAGATGTCCTCGACGCTCTGCGTCTTCTCCTCGCTGACGATGATCTCCTTGATCTGCTCCAGCACGTCGATCAGGATTTCGAGCGCCTGCTCGTGGCGCCCGTCGGCCAGCGCCTGCCGCAGCTCGTCGACCCGATCGGGGGCGACGCGATGGAACGCAGCCAGCCGCTCGAGCAGGTCCTCGTGGTCGAGCTCGTACTTCCGACCGACGAGCTTTCGCAGCCGGAACAGCAGCTGCGCCTTCTCGCGCGCGACCGAGCTCCCGGGAATCGCCTCCAGGCGACGCTCGAGATCCGGCAGCTCCAGCGCAAAGAGGGTCTTCAGGTCGTCCGACGCGAGCAGCCGCGTAAAGACCTCGTGCAATGCGGCGTAATCGTCGCTGCCGATGTCGAGACGCTCGTAGAGCGTGGCGGGGACGTAGGGCAGCAGCGGGCTGTGCTCGCCCGTGGCCCAGAAATGGCCGACCGCCTCGACGAAGCCGATCAACAGCGGGTTGCTCTCCACGTGGCACTGCTTGCGCAGGAAGTGGCAGAGCGGGTCTCGGCGTCCCGTGATCTCGTCGAGGCGGGAAGAGACGTCGCGGAACTCGCCCTCGGCGCCGATGTCGTTGAAGTAGACGGGGAAGATCTTGAGCAGATGCTTGACCTGGTGGTAGACGTCGCCGATCCCGCTGTTGAGCAGCGCGGAGACGTCCTTCTGAAAGAGGTCGGTGTCGGCGACGAAGATCCCGCCGATCTTGAGATGGACGACCAGCGCGGCGATGAGCGGGCGGGCGAGCTGCGGGTTGGTTTCGATCACGGCCAGGAAGGCGCGAATCGCGCGCAGATGGCCGGGGTTGACGCGCACCTGCCACTCGTCGGTGAACCCGCTGAATCCGGGAGTCGGGAATTCCCAGTCGAGCATCTCCTCGATCACTACTTCGGCGCATTCGGGATCGCCGGTCGCGAGCACCTCCACCCCGATCTTCTCGATCAGGTTGAGTGCGGACGGCGATGCGGAGAACCGGCTGCGTCGGAGGCTGGCGAAGGTCTCGCGGACGAAGTGCTCGAGGCGGGCGCGATCCGCACCCCGCAGCACGTCCACGTAGGAGTGGCTGATCTCGGAGAGCACCTGCTCGTGCACGGAGGCCAGGGCCTCGACGGAGAGCACCCGGATCAGCCAGTGGATCCGCTCCAGCCGGTTCTGCCACGGCTCGTTCGCATCCGACTCCAGGCAGGTCGCCGCCTCCAGGTAGCCCCGCTCGATCTGCACGTTGTCGGGCAGCGCGAGCAGCGCGGCGGCTCGCGCCTCGAGGGTCGCCCCGCCGGATGCCAGCGCGAGGAGCCGATCCCGGCTGGCGCGGTGGCGGCCGTGCGAGATCGCGGCCACCGGCTCGGGAAGCGGCGCCTCCGGGGCGGCCCCCGACCGCTCCCGCCACCAGTCGGCCGGGTCTTCGCGCGCCAGCCATTGCGCGTAGACTTCGCGCAGCGCGTCGGACAGCAGATCGAGGGCGCGCGCGGGCGCGCCCTCGGCACCGGGCGCCGCGGCGAGGAGCGCTCCGCTGACGCGCCGGAGTCGCGGTGACGCGATCACGGCCAGGCGCGGTGTGCCCCGAAGGACCGCTCCCAAGCGGGCGAGGGCCCGGTCGAGAGGCGGCAGCAGGCGGGGCAGGGTCTCCCCCGACTCCCTCACGACCTTCTCCAGGTAGTAGAGGAGGTTCCGGATGGCGGTCTCGCGCAGTGCGGGGGGCGTGGCCTGCTCCGCGGCCTTCGCATACAGCGAGCAGAAGACCTCGACCGCTTCCGGGACACGCTCGTGTCGCAGGTAGTGCCCGAAGTCGCCCATCGCGCGCCGGTGCAGGTCCTCCAGCGCCTGGGGCCAGCCGACGTAGCGGTGATTGACCTCCCGCAGCAGCTTCTTGGTGTTCTCGTGGACGCCGTAGCGGTCGGCGGTGATCTCCAGCAGGACCCGCTGCTTTGGCGGAATCACCACGTTCACGGCGGTCCGCCGGAGGTTCACCTCCAGCGCCTGGGACCGCGTCGCCTGCGCGCGCGCCGGGACGGCGGGCTCCGTTCCTGCGGCGTCGACCAGCATCTCGTTCTCGCGCAGGTCGTGCTCCTCGAGCCGGTCCAGGATTGCCCGGAGCTCGCCCTCGACCGCCGCCAGGGGCTGCTTCGGGTCCGCCCGCAGCCGCTGCCGGAGATCGCGCAGCGCCGACAGCAGCTCGCGATGCTCGTCGATCAGCTGCGCGGCGCCGTCGAGGTGGCGGGCGGAGGTCCGACCGATCCGGTCGATGGCGCCGCCCGCCTGCTCTTCGCGGTCGAAGTGCGACTCGAGCAGCGTCACCAGCCGGTCCAGCAGGGTCCTCAGGCTGCCGAGATCCGCGGCCTCGCGGATCTGGACGCGCACATCACGCAGCTCGGCGTGTTGCTCGAGGATTGCCTCGACCGGATCGCCCGCATCCGCGGGCAGGGTCGAATCGGGGGCGTACGTCATCGGCGCCTGCTTCGAGGAGCAAGATCCATGCCCCCGGAAAGCCGGTCCCGCGGCCGGTGCGGGGACTATGGGAGCTCGGAATGAGGCAGATTACCTCATTCGAGGTCACATCGACCACGAGTCCGCCGCCGATTAGCCTGGAGTTCGAGCGGCTCCGCCCCGGGGAGGGCGTCTTCGAGCCTTTTGCGCAGCGCCGGGTCGCCTCAGCGCAGGTGGCGGACGGCGAAGGACCTGGCGATCTCGCGCAGGGGGTCGGCGTGGCTCGGCCCGCCCGCACCCTTGGGGACGGCCTTGCTCCGGACGGCCTGCGGCTTCGCGGTCTTCCCTGCGGTCGACTTCTTCGCGGCCTTGCGGGTCGAGGACTGCTGGCGGGCGGTCTTCTTCCCGGCCCCGCTCTTCTTCTTGCGCGCGGGATTCTTCTTGCGCACGGCGCCCTTTTTGCGCGCGGCGCTCCGGGTCTTCTTCCTGGCAACCATCGCTTCGTCCCTCCTCGTACCGCCGTGCAGGAGAGTCGCTCATTTCCGGCGAATGTGAAACTCGACTGGCTTCCTGCGTCGGACGGCCCCCGCTCCGATCGACTGCGCGGCCGCCCTCGCTGCCCTGCTGCTTCAGAACGGCGGGTAGGGCAGATCGACGAGCGTGTATGTGAAGGCGTAGTGGGCCCCGGCCCCGGCCAGGACGAAGAGATGCCAGATCTCGTGGTGGCCGAATCGGCCGGGCCAGGGATCGGGCCAGGCCCGGGCATACACCACCGCACCGAGGGTGTAGGCCGCGCCGCCGCCGAGGAGCCAGGCCAGGGCGCCGCCGGACAGCTGCGGCAGGATGAGGTGCGCAGGCACGACCATCACGGCGCTCAGCCCGAAATACAGGATCAAGCCCAGCCAGCCGGGACAGTCGATCCGGATCATCTTCAGGGCTGCGCCCGCCGCGGCGAGGCCGACGACCAGCGACAGGATGGCGATGCGCCAGGTGCCGTCGAGCAGGTGCACGAGCGGCGGAACGTAGGTACCGGCGATCAGCAGGAAGATGGCGGCGTGGTCCAGGCGCCGGAGCCAGCGGTTGCCCCGATCTCCGATGTCCAGGAAATGGTAGACGCTCGAAGCCAGGAAGAGCGCCACCAGCGTGCCGCCGTAGATCGCCATGCCGGTTGCTTTCGGCCCGTCGCCGGCGGCGTGCCACACGAGGATCGTCGCGGCCACGAGAGCCAACAGGAATCCGAGAAAGTGGGTCGCCGAGCTGACCGGATCCTTGAAGATCCGAAAGCGGACTTCGATGGCCATCGAGCGCTCCAGGGGCAGCGGGGACCACCCCGCGCTACAGGGGTTAGCGGCAGAACGTAGCCGCCTCCCAACGGCGCCTTTGTTACGATTTCGTGAAAACCGGCGTCCGCCGTCGCTGCGTCGGAGCTTCCGCCGGGGAGGGCTGGATGGCAGCGCGTCGAATTTCCCTGGGTCTCATCGTCGCCAGCCTGGGCGCGGTCTTCCTCGCGAAAGCGCTCTGGCGTGCGACGTCGCTCGAGCCCTGGTCCTGCCCCGACCCCTGCGTCCTCTACCAGGTCGTGTGGACGGGAGACATCATGGTCGGGGGCGCCGGCGCGGAAGTCTTCCGCGAGCACGGATACGCCTACGCCTTCGAGAAGGTCCGTCCGTTGCTCCAGGCCGACTACGTCATCGGAAACGCCGAGGCGCCCATCACCGGCCTGACCGACAAGGCCGATCCGAAGCAGCTCTGGAGCTACAACGTCGATCCGCCGGTCTCGAAGATCCTGCGCGGGGTCGGCTTCTCGGCGCTGGGTCTGGCGAACAACCACGCCTCGGACCGTGGCGCCGAGGGCCTGCGCGACACGATCGGTTACCTCCAACGCGCCGGAATCGAGCCCTTCGGCGCCGGCATGGACGAGGCGGAGGCGCTGCGACCGCTGCTCGTGGATACCCCGTACGGACGCATGGCCGTGGTGGGCATGCAGACGCCTCCGAGCTACGCAGCGACGGCCGAGGGGGACGAGCCCGGCACGGCGGTCGTGACGCCCGAACGGGTGCGCCGGGCGCGCGACGCGGCGCGGGCCGCCGGGGCGCGGTGGCTCGTCGCGTACGTGCACTGGGGAGGCGACTACCGCGGCGTCCGCTCGCGGCAGCGCGAGGCCACCCAGCTCTTCGCCAACGCGGGCTTCGACCTCGTCGTGGGGCACGGACCGCACATCCAGCAGGAGGCGGAGCGCATCGGCGACACCTGGGTCCTCTATTCCCTCGGAGACTTCGTGCTCGCCACCCGGGGACGCTTCGCCCAGTACGGTGTTCGCGGTCGCGGGCTCGTCGCGCGGAGCTTCCTCGGGGAGGACGGATTCGTCGCGTTGGAGCTCCGCTGCATCCTCACCGACAACGAGGTCGTGGACTTCCAGCCCCGTCTGTGTCCCGACGAGGAGGCGATCGAGGTGTTCGCGGGGCTCGGCGACGCGGTCTCCCTCCGAGACGGGATCGGTGTGATCGAGTGGTGAGCGACGCCGGCTGCCTTTTGCCGGTATGTTGGGGCCGAGGGATGGCGCGGGTGAGGAGTCGAAGAGGACGGATGACGTGATCCAGAAGCCGACGGAATGGGTGGATGACTTCAGCGAGGCCTGGGCCCGGGAGTATCCGGATGCCGAGGATACGTCCGGCCTGCTTCTGATCGCCCTGCTCGCCCGCCTCAGCGTGCTGATCGACAGCTTCCAGCAGGAGACCCTCGCGCCCCTCGAGCTGATGCCGAGCGACTACGCGGTTCTGGCCGCCCTGCGGCGCGCCGGCCCGCCCTACGAGCTGGCCCCGAGCCAGCTCTACAGCGCGCTCGAGCGGTCCTCGGGAGGCATGACGAAGATGCTGAAGCGCCTCGAGGGGCTGGAGCTGGTCCAGCGCGTCGACGATCCCGAAGATCGGCGCAGCATCCTGGTGCGCCTTACCCGGACCGGACGCGCGGTGGAGGAGAGCGCCTTCAAGGCCTTCCTCTCCAACACGCACGAGCTGCTGGAAGCGGCCTCGTCGAGCGAGCTCGTCGCGATCGACGACGCGATGCGCAGCCTGCTCGGCATCATCGAACGCCACTTCTACCGCTAGACGTCGCCCGCGACCCCGGCGGCTGCGGTGCGACTATCTCTTGCTCGAAAGCTTTCCAGAGTTTATGATTTTGCGCAGGGAGAGCGGCGCGCGGCTTCGGACCGGACCGGAGCGTCGCGGGCCGCCAAGCGAGGCAGCGATGGGCAAGGAAGAGACCTACGACGTCGTCATCGTCGGCGCGGGCCACAACGGCACCACGACCGCCGCCTATCTGGCCCGGTGCGGGCTGAGCGTGTGCGTGCTGGAGGAGCGGCCGGAGTGCGGCGGGGCGCAGGAGACCGTCGAGCCCATCGCGGGCGTGCGCATCCAGCCCCACGCGATCGCCAACTACGGCGGCTCGGCTCCCGGCTGGGAGCAGCTGGAGCTGTGGCGCTACGGCTTCCGCATGGACTGGAACCCGAGCGCCCGGGTCGACCTGGAGACCGACCGCTACATCTTCACGCGCGACGGCCTCTCGCGGGTGACGGACAAGGACAAGATGGGGTGGGCCAAGATCTGCTGCATGCTCGCCGGCCCCGACGCCTTCCGGGATCTGATGCGCGCCACCTTCTGGTGCCCCCCGCATCCGCCCGAGGTGGAGCTGAACGAAGAGAACATTCCGTTCATGCAGGTCTACAAGCAGCACCAGCCCGACGTCTGGACGCGGGAGCTGCTCGAAATGACCATGTTCGATCTCATGGACGAGTACCTGGAGACGGAACCCTTCAAGGTGATGCAGGCGTACATCGCGCTGAGCTCCGGCGGCCACGGTCACATGGAGGGCGTGGCGATCCCGGCGCTGTGCAGCGCCGCCACCGTCATGCCGCCGGCGGTCGCCAAGCCCGTGGCGCCGCGCGGCAACATCCACGGCTACTACCACGCGCTGTTCCGCTGCGCGGTGGCTCACGGGGCGGTCTTCCGCGCCTGCTGTCCCGTCGAGGAGATCATCATCAGCAACGGTCGCGCGGCCGGGGTGCGGCTGAGAGACGACGCCACCTGGGCCGCCAAGAAGATCTGGGCGCGCAAGGCGGTGATCAGCGCCGCGCACATCAAGCCCACGTTCCTCGATCTGATCGGCCCGCGGCACCTGGACGCCGGCTTCATGCAGCGGATCCGGGACCTCAGCCTCAAGGGTGGCAGCCTCTACATGAGCCATTACCTCACGCGCGAGGAGCTCCGGTACCGCCCCAAGTACCGGCTGCCGCCGCCGAAGGACACCTTCACGGGCAGCTTCTTCAACATGGAGTCCCGGGAGATCTACTTCAAGAACGTGGAGAACGTCCTGGGCCGTCAGGAGAACCTGACGCTCCCGCCCGACGAGGCCATGTGGGGCATGGTCGCCAGCTCGCTCTACGACCCCACGAATCCCCAGTGCACCCGCCCGGACCGCCACATCAACGGCCCCTTGTGGATGATGGTGCCCACGCCGCAGTACAACGTCGACGGCATGGACGCGATGGACAGGGGCGATGAGAAGAAGAAGTGGGACGAGTTCATGCGCCAGAGCCTCGGCTGCGTGGTCGAGAATCTGGACGACGACAACCTGATCCGCATCATCAGCGACACGCCCTACGAGCAGGAGATGCGCAACACGGGCATGCTCGGCGGCTCGTGGTACGGCATCCGCTGCGACCGCGACCAGTGGTGGAACGAGCGGCCCCTGCCGGAGCTCGCCCGCTACCGGGTCCCGGACATCGACGGGCTCTACCTCGCGCACCAATCCGCGGCGCACCCCGGTGGCCTCTGCCTGATGGCCGTCGGGTATAACCTCATGCACATCCTGATCGAGGACGGGGTCGCGGAGCCCGGAGACTGGTGGTACGCGTCGCCGTGGTACATCCCGCAGGAAGGCAAGCAGTCGGCCAACCGGAGCTGAGCTCGGAGAAGGAGAGGAAACGCCATGGTGAAGCAACTGGTCGGCCAGCCCCACCCGCAGAGCTTCTTCTCCGAGTTTCCGACGGAGAGCGAATGGGACGTCGTCGTCATCGGCGGAGGCCCCAACGGTCTGATCACCGCCGCCTATCTGGCGCGGGCGGGTCTCCAGGTTGCCCTCGTCGAGCGCCGCTACGAGGTGGGCGGCGGCCTGGCGACGGAGGAGATCCTGTTTCCCGGCTACTACTCCAACATCCACGCCGTCTATCACATGATGGTGGACTACATGCCGGTGCTGCGGGACTTCGATCTGGGCCGCCACGGGCTGGTCTGGATCAAGCCCAACCTTCAGACCTCCATGGTGTTCGAGGACGGCCGCTCGCTGCTCCTGACGCGCATGCTCGAGGACACGGTCGATTCGCTGCACAAGTTCTCGACCCGCGACGCGGTGGCCTTTGGCCGGATCATGCGGACGTGGCGCAAGCTCGTGCGCGAGATCCTCGTTCCCGCGACGTACCTGCCTCCGATGTCCCCGCTGGACATCTCGGTGGCCATGCAGCGCACCGAGCTCGGTCAGGAGATGCTGGAGCTCACGGAGCGGAGTCCCCTGGAGATCATCACGGAGACCTTCGAAGACGACCGGGTCCGCGCGTTGATGCTCTACACGTGCTGCATGTGGGGACTGGATCCCCAGGAGACGGGAGTGGGCTTCTTCGTGCCCCTTCTCCTCGATCGCGGGATGAACAAGTGTTACTGCCAGGGCGGCTCGCACAAGCTCGCCGCTTCGCTGGCGCGCGAGATCATCCAGGCCGGCGGCTGCATCCTCGACTCCTCCCGGGTCGACAAGATCACCACGCAGAACGGCAGGGTCACCGGCGTCGAGCTCTGGGAGGGCCGGACGCTGCACACCGAGGTCGTCGCCTCGAGCCTCGACCCCCAGACGACCTTCCTCGACCTCATCGGGACCGAGAATCTGCCCGGCGACCTGAAGGATGCGGTGTCCGGCTGGGAGTGCGACAAGTGGAGCTACGACACGCTGCACGTCGCCTCCAAGCAGGCCCCCCACTACGTCGGCAGCGACCCTTCCGTGGATCACGCCTTCATGACCATCGTGGGCTTCGAAAGCATGGAGCAGATCCTGACCCACTGGGACAACGTGATCGCGGGGACGATCGACGAGGCGAGCTTCGGCGGCCACGTGACCTGCCAGACGCACTTCGACCCGCACCTGAGCCGCAATCCCGGCGACCACGTCTCCTTCTTCCAGATGCACGCTCCCTACGGGATCCGAGGCGGCTGGGAGCAGCGCGGCCCCGAGGTGCAGGAGGCGATCCTGGCGAAATGGCGGAAGGCCGCTCCGAACATGACGCCCGAAAACATCATCGCGCTCAGTCAGGAGACCCCGGAAGACATCGAGATCCGCCTCCCGAACATGCGCCGCGGATCGATCAAGCACGGGGACTACACGCCGATCCAGCTGGGCTGCTTCCGCCCGAACCAGCAGTGCTCCAGCACCTTCACTCCGATCGCCGGCCTGTACGTGTGCGGCGCGTCCACGTACCCGGGTGGGCTGATCCTCGGCGGCCCCGGTTATCTCGCGGCGAACACGATCGCCGAGGACATGGGCGTCACGCGTTGGTGGAAGCCGACGGCGGAGATGCAGAAGTACGCGCGGACCTACCTCGAATAGCCGCCGGCGGGAGTCCGTCTAGCCCCCGGTCACGAACTCCGCGTGATGGCGCCCGGGACGGATGAGCGCCGCCAGCACCCCGGCCAGGACCAGGCCCAGCGCCGCGAGGATCAGGACCCACTCGTAGCTGCCGGTCGCGTCGAAGATCCAGCCCGCGATCGGGATGCCGACGACGATCCCCAGCGCGAAGCCGCCCATCAAGAAGCCCATGATCCGGCTGAAGTCCAGCTCGCCGAAGCAGCGGCCCACGAGGACGGGGAGGAGGATCGCGTTGCCCCCGATTCCGATTCCGTACGGAACGGCGTAGAGCCAGAGCAGGCGGACCTCGCGCAGGCCGAGGTGCACGAGCAGCAGCTCCAAGACGGCTGGACCGAGCGCCAGCAGGAGCTGGGCGCTCACCATCAGCCGGTTGGGGCGCCAGCGGTCTGCCAGCCAGCCGAAGAGCAGGCGTCCGACGATGCTGAAGCCGACGGCCAGCCCGTAGAAGAAGGCCGCCTGCTGGGAGCTGAATCCGATTTCCTGGGTGGCGAAGGGAACGAAGTGAAAGTTCAGCGCCGCGACGCCGGTCAGGTGCAACAGGAAGATCCCGACCAGCAGCCAGAAGGTCGCCGTGCTCACCGCGCGCTTCACCGGCACGCCGCGGATGGCAGCCGGAGCCCTTCCGGGGGCGTCGCCGACCGGACTCGCGCGATCGGCCCGCTGACCGAGATCGGAGGGGCGGGTCCGCACGAAGCCGGCGATCAGCGGGATCACGATCAGCGCGAAGACGACGGCGGTGACGCCCCAGGTGTTGCGCCAGCCCACGAGTCGGATCAGGAACTCGTTGAACGGGGGCAGCAGGAAGCCGCCCACGCCGATGCCCAGCATCGTGAGCCCCATCGCCCGCCCCCGGAACTCGTCGAACCAGTTGGTGATGAGGGTCTGCGCGGGCAGGATCGTGGTGGCGGCGACGGCGAAGCCCGAGACCAGCAGGGTCGCGTACAGCATCGCGAGGTTCTGGAGGGCGGCGAGGGAGAGAGAGGTCAGTACTGTCAGCGAGGCGGCCGCCAGCATCGTACGCCGAGCGCCGAAACGGGCGAAGAGTGCGCCCACCACCGGATTGGAGAGTCCCATGGTGATCGCGAAGGCCGCCGCCGCGGTCGAGATCTGCGTGATGCTCCAGCCGAACTCCGCCTGGAAGGAAGCGATGAAGACCGGGAAGACGTAGAGCCCACCGCCTGCGGTGAAGAAGAGGACGACGGAGAGGGCCCCGACCAGCCGCCAGCCGTGGAACGCGTCCCCCTCGCGCGGCCAGCCCGGAGACGCGGAAGCGGCGGCCGCGTGCGACTTCGGAAAGCTCACGGTTGCGAGGCCCTGCGGGCCGCTCCGTCGGCATCCGGCCGCCTCACGAGCAGCATGAGTGCGGTCGCGACCGCGCAGAGCGCGATGCAGGTGGCGAAGACGCTGTCGTAGCTTCCGGCCGCGTCGAAGAGCAGCCCGGCGCCCGTGACGCCGATGGCGCCGCCCGCGGTGGCGACGAGACCGAGCAGTCCGAAGATTTCGCCGAAGGCCCGCAAGCCGAACAGATCGACTGCCAGCAGGCCGGCCAGCGCAAATGCCCCACCCACCGCAATGCCGAAGAAGGTGACGTAGAGCAGCAGACCCGGAATCCCGAGGCTCTGCGTCGCCCACAACGAGGCGATTCCGGCGCCCATCATCGCGTAGCACGCCGCGTAGATCGGACAGATCGGGTACCGCTCGGACAGCAGTCCGAAGCCGAGACGCCCGAGAATCCCCGCGCCGCCGATGGCCCCGGCGGCCAGGGACGCCGCCTCGATCGAGAATCCGAGATCGGTCAGAAAGGGCACCTGGTGCAGCACGACCGCCATCAGCGGCGTCATCGCCACGAACCACGTCACGGCGACCATCCGGAAGGTCGAGGTCCTCACGGCCTCCGCCCGCGAGAATCCCGTCTCGCCCGCTGCCGCCGCCGGTGCCGCCGCGCTGTCGCCGGAATCGGGTGGGGAGGGATCGCGCCCGTCGGGCGCGAGGCCGAGATCCGCAGGGCGGTTCTTGATCCAGACCGCGACGGGCGTCAGCAGGAGCAGGACGGCGAGGCCGGACAGGACGTAGGCGTTGCGCCACCCCACGCTCGCCAGCAGCAGCCCCGCAACCGGGACGAGCACCAGGGCGCCGAAGCCTTCTCCCATGTAGGAGATGCCCATGGCCCGTCCCCGCTTCTCGCGGAACCAGTTGGAGATGACGACGCTGATCGGAACCAGGGAGATTCCCGCCGTGCCGAACGTGAAGAGCAGGTAGACCGCGTAGAGGGACACGAGGCCCGTGACACGGCTGATCAGGATGCACAGCAAGCCGGTGAGCACGACGCCCGGCAGGAAGGCGGCGCGCGCTCCGTGCCGATCCGCGATCCTTCCCCAGAAGGGGGTCGATGCGCCCGCGACCAGGAAGCCGATCGAGAACACGCCGGAGAGCTCGCCGCGGCTCAGGCCCAGGTCGGCGCTCAGGGCCTTGAAGAAGACCGTCGCGGTGTTGAAGAGGCCGCCGGACACGAAATAGATGAGGAAGGTGCCGCCGACGATCCGCCATCCGTAGAAGATCCCCGACCGCGTTGTCCCCCCACGGCCGGATCCCTGCATCCCGTTCGCCGCCGGCAGCCTCACGAATCGCCTTCGCGGTCTTCCGCGGCGCCGATCCCCGGGGCGGTCGCGACGCGTTTCGCCCAGCGGTAGTCGGGCTTGCCGGCCGGCGAGCGCTCGATCTCGTCCACGAGCGCGAGCTGGCGGGGCAGCTTGTAGCCGGCGATGTGTCGGCGGCAGTGCTCCCGGAGCGCCTCGAGGGTGAGCTCGGCTCCGGCCCGCGGCGCCACGACGGCCGCCACACGGCTGCCCCAGCGCTCGTCGGGAACGCCGACGACCACGGCGTCGAAGGCGTCGGGGTGCGACTTGATGGCCTGCTCGACCTCTTCGGGGTAGATCTTCTCTCCGCCGGAGTTGATCGAGACCGAGCCGCGTCCGAGCAGCGTGACGCGGCCGTCGGCCTCCACCTTCGCGAAGTCGCCGGGCATCGAGTAGCGCTTGCCGTCCGGCGCCGTGAAGAAGGTCTCGGCGCTCTTCTCGGGGTCTTTGTAGTACTCGAGCGGAATGTGCCCCGTGCGCGCGATCTTCCCGATCGCGTCCGAGCCCGGCTCGATCGGGCACAGCGCGTCGTCGAGGACCACGGTTCCCTCGCCTACCTTGACCGTGGGCCCGCCCCCGAGCATCGCCGTCTGGCCCTTCGTGCACAGGACCATGCCGCTGCCCCCCACCTCCGAGGCGCCGACGGCGTCCACGATGATCAGGTTCGGAAAGTGGCGGAAGAAGTCGTCCTTCACCGTGGGAGAGAAGACCGCCGCGGTGCTCGTCACGAGGAAGAGCGAGGAGAGTTCCGGGCCCCCGCCCGCTGCGTCGAGCGCCTCCACCAGCGGCCGTCCCATGGCGTCGCCGGTGATCATGAGCGCCTGCACCTTCTCCTGCTCGACCAGGCGCCAGACCTCGTGGGGATCGAACTTCGCCGTCAGCACGTTCTTGTGCCCGACGAAGCTGCGGCTCATGACCGACCACTGGGCGGCGCCGTGCATGAGCGGCGCGATCGCGAAGTAGACGCTCGGACCGGGGGCCTCGCCGCGGGCGATCATGTCCTGGGGGCGCTTCGCCTTCTCGCCGCTCTGGGCGTCGATGCCTCCGCCGAGAGCGAAGAAGACGTCCTCGTGGCGCCACACCACCCCCTTGGGCAGGCCCGTAGTGCCTCCGGTGTAGAGGATGTAGCGATCGTCTCCCGAACGCGGCGCGAAATCCCGCTCGGGCGAGCCGGAGGCCATGGCCGCCTCGAAATCCACGGAGCCGAGCCCCGCGAGGTCGGCGCCGCTGCCGTCCTCGATGAGGAGGGTGTGGGCGCCCCGGGGCATGCCGTCGCGCACGGCGGCCACCCGCGGCGCGAAGCCGCGCTGGTAGACGAGCGCGTCGAGGTCGGCGTTGTCGAAGATGTAGCGCAGCTCGTCCTCGACGTAGCGGTAGTTGATGTTGATCCAGACGGCGCGCAGCTTGAAGACGGCCCAGAGCGTCTCGACCCACTCGACGCAGTTGAGCGCGTAGATCCCGACGTGGTCTCCGGGCCCGATGCCGTGTGCGGCCAGGTGGTGCGCCAGCCGGTTGGCGCGCTCCTCCATCTCGGCGTAGGTGCGCCGCACGCCGTTCGCCACCAGGCACTCGCGCGGCCCGAAGTGGTCGACCGCGTTCTCGAAGAGATCCGCGAGGTTGAACTCCATGCTGGGTCGTCCTTCGTCTTCGTCAAACGCGTTCGGTGGCTCCGGCGAGAACGGGAGGGTCGGGGTCGTTGGGCATCGGGGGGCTCGGGGATCTCCGCTCGGGCGTCGATCGCGTAAGCCGGGGGGCACGCCTCCTCACGCAGCTCGGGGCCTCCGGCCCGGGCCGCCCGACTCTACCCGGAGTGCGGGGCCGCTGCCCGAGAAGCCCTCGCGCCTACGACGCGGCTCGCCGTGATACCGTGGCCCGCCGTGGCGGCCCCTCCGCGCATCGAGCTCCACCCGTCGACCCCGTGGGCGCTCCGGATCTTCGACCGGGTCCCGCTGGCGCCCCTCTGGGTGGGGACGGGTATCGGCCTCGCCGTCTTCGGCCTCTCCCTCGTCTACACGGCCGTCTTCAGCGAGGCGGTTGGCCAACTCGACGCGATCGGGAGCAGCCAGGGCCCGCTGGCGTGGGGCGCGGAGCTGATCCAGGACCTCTTCATCGGCTTCACTCTGGCGGTGAGCGCCGCCTCGATCCGCGGGGCCCGGCGCGACTTCCGCGCGCTCGTCCCCTGGCTCGACGCGCCGGCGCCCGAACGCGAGGACCTCGAACGCGAGATGCTCACCTACGCGCGCTGGCCGCTGCTGGC
>JAOTUO010000183.1 GCA_029863845.1 Myxococcales bacterium | reverse complement strand
GGTGAAGACGGCCGCCAGACGCCCGGCCGGCAGGGGGCGCCCCGCTTCGAGCAGGGCGCGGCCGATCAGGTGCAGCGAGGACGGGTAGCCCTGCGCGTAGCGAGCCGGCAGCGCGTGGATCGCCTCTGCGTAGGCCGGCAGGTTCGCCGGGGCCATGTGGTACAGGGAAAAGAGCGTCTGTCCGGCGTGGGCGTTACGGCGCCAGAACGGGGGCCGCCGCTGGCCGAAGGGCACGATGATCTGACCGCCGAAGCTCAGGTGCGGATCGCGGAGCTCGACGCCGCAGGAGCGCCGCAGCCGCCAGACCGTCGCGTACTCCTCGGCGAGCGCTTCCGGCGTGTACCGGAGGGGGAGGGCCGTGCCGGTGGTTCCGCTGGTCTGGCCGCGCCGCAGGTGACGCCGTGGGACGTCGCGGGCGATGAACGACTGCGGCTGCGCGCCGTACTCGGCCTTGTCGAGCGGCGGGATCGCCGCCAACGTGCGAGCGATGGCCTCGAGGGGGTCCCGCGCTGCGGACGCCGGCGCGAGGTTGCGGTAGTGGGGGGCGTATCGGCGGCAGCGCTCCACGAGGCGCACGAGCCGCTCGCGCTGGAGGGCATGGAGTGCGTCCAGGGGCCCCTGCCCCGTGCGCTCCCACTCGGCGAGGGTGCGCCGGAAGTACGGCGTGAAGCGCGCGCGCGCGCGGCGGCGCCCGGACCACGTGCAGGCGAGGTTCTGGGCGAAGATCGGTAGTCGGGCGTAGATTCCGTTCACGGCCGTGCCCGGCGCTCAGTTGGGAACGAAGGCGGGCAGCATCGGGACCACACGGGATGCGAGG
Source organism: Myxococcales bacterium (assembly GCA_029863845.1). Taxonomy (GTDB): domain Bacteria; phylum Myxococcota_A; class UBA9160; order UBA9160; family SMWR01; genus JACZXC01. Next base: position 7,632 of record JAOTUO010000183.1, on the reverse strand, counting down.
TCGAGAACGGTCGCGTCGGCGCGATCGACGTCCCCCCGCTCGATCTGAACCGTGAATCGCACGAGCGAGCCGTCGGTCCGGTGCCGCGTGGCCCGGTCCCAGAACTGGTACAGGACCTTCCTCCAATCTTCGGCGATCACGCGCCCGCGTGACTGATACCAGTAGTAGACGAGCGCGCGGGTCTCGCCCTTGGCGATGACCAGGCGATTCACGTGGATCGTCCCCGGGTCCGGGAGCTCCAGGGGCGCCACGTCCGAAGCGATGATGTCCCAGCCCGAGCCCGGAAGGCAGTGACGGGGCGGATGGATCACCGACGAGGTCGTCCCCCCCCCGCCTCCCGTCCTCACCTGGCTCTCGTGGTAGCCGACGTACACGCTGACGATGTCCTTCTGCGCGGCGCGCCGGTAGCTGCAGATCAGGTAGTCGGTCACACGGAGGTTTCTTTGGACCCCGTCCTCCATGAGCTCGCGCTCGCCGCAGCTCCACTCGCCGATCTCGAGGGGAAATTCCGAGAAGGACGTGCGCGGCGGATACTCTTCCGTCGTGGCGAGGAAGTGGTACGTGTAGAGATTGAGCACCAGGAAGCCGCCTGCGACCAGGAACTTCGTCACGCCGGCACCGCCCGCTTCCTGCGCCACGCCCGCGAAAGCAGCTGGAGCAGCCAGGCCTCGATCAGCAGCAGCGCGAAGGCGAGGCCGAAGGTGAAGAATCCCTCGGTCTGGTGGATCACTCCTTCGGCGGCCGCTTCTCCGAAGCGGTGCGTCAGGTACCCGGTCAGACAGACGCGGAAGGCGTTGACGAGGATGGCGATGGGAATCGTCGAGAGGACGATGACCACGCGCTCGACGGGGTTCCTGCGGAAGAAATAGGCGAAGACGACCCCCAGCGTTCCCAGGGCCAGCAGCGAGCGCAGGCCGCTACAGGCCTCGGCCACGAAGAGCTTCGCGGAGGCCAGGTGGATGATGTTTCCCTCGCGCAAAGCGGGGATCTGGAGCGTGTGCAGCGAGTCCACCGCCAGGTCCGCGGCGATCAGCTGAAGCGGAAAGGACAGGACGTTCACCAGCGACTGCGGCAGCGGCACCATCAGGAACAGGAAGAGCAGGGGAAAGGCCAGGATGCGAAACACCCGGTAGCCCAGCAGCAGCAGCACGAGTCCGATCACCGTGAGCACGAAGGCCTCGCGCATGGCCATCTGCTCCACCCCGAGTCGCCCGATCATGAGAGCGAGGGAGCCGAGAGACAGGGGTACCAGGCCCAACCAGCTCGGCTCGATCGGCGCGGCTCGCAGCGGGCCCCGGCGCTCCCAGGCGAAGTAGAGCGCCAACGGCGCGATCAGGAAGCCATGGGAGTAGTCGTCGGAGCCCCGCCAGTGGAGGACCATCTGGTAGAGAATCGGGCCGAAGATGACGATGGCACCCGTGACGGCGACCAGCGTCCCCACCACCGCGGTACGGCGCGCGGCGGAGGTGCGGCCGAGCGCACTCGCCCGCACCTCCGGCGTGCCCACTTCCGTCGTCACCCCAGGTCTTCCTCTCACGCGGGCGTCGCCGCGCCGCTCAGAAGAGCGCGTAGATGAACGGCGCGACGGCCGACCCTTCCGTCAGCACGATCAGCACGGAGAGCAACAGCATCGTCACCACGATCGGCCCGAGCCACCACTTCTTCCGAATCCTCATGAAGGCCCAGAGTTCGCTGAAGATCGCCATCCGACCGAGAAAGCCGCCTTGGGAACGCGCCATTGGATCTCCTCGTCACGCCGGGCCCTGAGGCACCGGATTCAGTCGAGCGCGTAGCGCTCGCGCCAGTCGAAGTCCTCGTGCAGCTCGGGCTGCTCCCCCTTCATGAGGATCTGGTTTCCCAGTACGAGGACGTCCATGTCCGTTCGCATGAAGCACAGGTACGCGTCGTCCGGGCTCATGACGATGGGCTCGCCGCGTACGTTGAACGAGGTGTTGATGAGAACCGGGCAGCCGGTGCGTCCGTCGAAGTCCGCGATCAGATCGTAGAATTCCGGGTGCGCCTCGCGCGTCACGGTCTGAAGCCGGGCGGATCCGTCGACGTGCGTGACGGCGGGGATGCTTCTCCCCTCCTTCACCTGGCAGACCAGGAGCATGTAGGGGCTCTCCCGATCGATCTCGAACCAGTCCGAGGCCTTGTCGGCCAGGACGGCCGGTGCGAAGGGACGGAAGCTCTCGCGGAACTTGATCTTCAGGTTGACCCGCTTCCAGTTCTCCTGGTTGCGCGCGTCGGCCAGGATGCTGCGGCTGCCGAGGGAACGGGGCCCCCACTCCATGCGCCCCTGGAACCAGCCCACGACGGCCTGGTCCTCATCGAGCCGCCGCGCCGTCTCGCGGATCATCGCGTCCCGCGAGAGCGTTCGATAGGGCGCTCCGCGCGCGTCGAGGGTGCGCTGGATCGCGTCGTCGCCGTAGGCGGGGCCCCAGAAGGCGTGGTCCATGCGGAAGCTGCGCGGCTTGCCCAGCACGGCGTTTTGGACGAAGAGAGCGGCGCCGAGCGCGCCGCCGGCGTCGCCGGCCGCGGGCTGCACCCAGAGCTTCTCGAAGGGCCCCTCTCGGATGATGCGGCCGTTCGCGACGCAGTTGAGGGCCACACCGCCGGCCATGCACAGGTTCTTCAGGCCCGTCCGCGCGTGGAGGTCGTTCACGATGCGCAGCACGATCTCCTCGGTGACGCGCTGCACGCTGGCGGCCATGTCCCAGTGGAAGGGCTCCATCTTCGCTTCCGGCTCGCGGCGCGGGTGGCCGAAGAGCGCGTCGAAGCGGCGGTTGGTCATGGTGAGGCCGGAGTCGTACCCGAAGTACTTCATGTTGAGGCGGAAGGAGCCGTCCTCGCGCAGGTCGACCAGCTCGTCGAAGATCTTGTCGGCGTACTTCGGGGTTCCATACGGGGCCGCGCCCATCACCTTGTACTCGGCGCTGTTGACCTTGAATCCCAGGTAGTAGGTGAAGGCGCTGTAGAGCAGTCCCAGCGAGTGGGGGAAGCGGATCTCCCGCAGCAGCTCGAAGCCGGTGCCCCGGCCGACTCCCTGGGTCGTCGTCGCCCACTCGCCCACGCCGTCGCAGGTGAGGATGGCCGCCTCCTCGAAGGGCGAGGCCAGAAACGCGGAGGCCGCGTGGGACTGGTGGTGTTCGGCGAACAGGACCTCGCCTTCGAAGCCGAGCTCGCTGCGGATCGCGTTCGGAATCCAGAGCTTCTCCTTCAGCCAGATGGGCATCGACCGTGTGAAGGAGGGAAGCGAGCGGGGGAAGGTGGCGAGGTACGTCATCAGGATCCGTTCGAACTTGATGAACGGCTTGTCGTAGAACGCCACGTAGTCGAGGTCGCCGACGGCGAGCCCCGCCGCCTCCAGGCAGTAGCGGGCGGCGTTGACCGGCAGGTCGGGGTCGTGGCGCTTGCGCGTGAAGCGCTCTTCGTGGGCCGCGGCGACGAGCCGCCCTTCGCACAGCAGGGCGGCTGCGGCGTCGTGGTAGAAGCTGGAGATTCCGAGAATGTTCAAGCGCTGCTCCCCGTGCCTAAGAGATCCGTTTCGCTCGTTCGAGGTCCGCCCCGGCCGTGTCGGCGTCTCTCCACGCCGATCCGCTCGAGCCCAGGCTGCGCCGATCGAGCGGGTCGCTGCGGCCGATCGCGATGGCGACGCTCACCGGGCCGATCAGGACCGCGTAGAAGAATGCCAGCAGCACCAGCGTCTGGACCGACCCGAAGTGCCCGGCGATCGCCTTCCAGCCGTCCAGCAGCTTTCGCCACAGCGTCATCGCCGCCCTCCGCCGTTGCGTTCGGTGCGCAAGCGCCCGGCTTGGTAGACGGCGCCGCGTACCCCCCGGTTCAGGCCGTGGCTCTTGCTCATCGGCATTGCACCCACTCGCAATTCTGCTCTCAACACCCCAATCAAACGAGGTTTTTCAAACGGAGATCACCCCCGTGGAGTCCAACCCCGGGCGCTGCTGCGATGCGAGAAGCGTACCATCCCCCTTCGGGGGCGCCTCGCTCTGGCTACAAACGTTCCATTATTCCCCCTTCTCCCCAAAAAGGGAATACGGCAGCCTGCCGGCTGTCTGGGATAGGAAAATCTATTCCTATGCGGAAATAGTCTTCCTATTGAGAGAAGTTTATTACACACTATGTGGCCAGGTCACAGCCCGCATGGGGTTGGACGGGCGAAGCCCTGGCACGGAAATCGCATTCGGCGCGTCGCAGGAAGCATTCGCGGGACCGACCCGGCCCCGTCGCGCCACGAGTGACCAACACGGGGAGCGACCTGCTCATGGACGACCAGTTCCGCGTTCTCGTCATCGATGACGACCCGGGCGTGCGCGACTACATGGAGGCCCTGGTCTCTCGCCAGGGATACCGGGTTTTCGCGGTCGCGGACGGCGAGCAGGCGCTCAACACGCTCGAGGAGACACAGCCGGACGTCGTCACGCTCGACGTGGTGCTGCCGGGCATGGACGGGCTCGAGACCCTCGGTCGCCTGAAGCAGCGTCTGCCCGAGGTTCCCGTCGTCATGCTCTCCGGCCACGGACAGGCGCGGACCATCGTCGAAGCCATGCGGCTCGGCGCCTCCGACTTCCTGCGCAAGCCCTTCGAGGTGGAGGAACTCGAGCTGGCCTTCCAGAAGGCGCTCGAGAAGCGCGCGCTCAAGCAGGAGGTCGAGCGCCTGCGCGGCCGCGCGCGCTCCGAGACCGAGCTGCTGCTGCTCTGCGGAGACAACATCAAGATGAAGGAGATCCGCGACATCATCGAGCAGGTCGCGGACACGGACATCACCGTGCTCGTGCGTGGCGATTCGGGCACGGGCAAGGAGCTGGTGGCGCGCACCATCTTCCAGCTCTCGAACCGGCGCGACAAGCCCTTCGTCAAGGTAAACTGCGCGGCGCTGCCCTCGGAGCTGCTGGAGAGTGAGCTCTTCGGCTTCGAGAAGGGCGCCTTCACCGGCGCCCAGAAGCGCAAGCTGGGCAAGTTCGAGTACGCGAACCATGGCACGATCTTCCTGGACGAGATCAGCGAAATGCACCCGGCGCTCCAGGCCAAGCTGCTTCAGGTGCTCCAGGACGGCGAGTTCTCGCGCCTGGGCGGCGACGGGGACATCCGGGTCGACACCCGCATCATCGCCGCCACCAACCGCAACCTCGAGGAGGCGGTGGCCGATGGCAGCTTCCGCGAGGACCTCTACTACCGGCTCAACGTCGTGACCGTGATGGTGCCGCCGCTGCGGGACCGCCGCGACGCGATTCCGCTCCTGGTGGACTACTTCCTGAAGAAGAACAACGACCAGTACCACAAGAGCCTGAAGCAGCTCACTGCGGAGACGATGGACGTCTTCATGCAGTACCACTGGCCCGGAAACGTCCGGGAACTCGAGAACATGGTCCGCCGCATGGTGGTACTGGGCAACGAGCAGGCGGTGCTCGAGGAGATCTCGGAGCGCGGCCTGGCGGGGGTCGAGGAGGCAGACGGGAGCGATTTCCTGGATCTGGAGGCCCTGGGCGCCGATTTCTCCAACGGTCAGGGCATGGATCTCAAGGCCATCTCGCGACGTGCCGCTCAAATTGCCGAACGGCGCGTGATCGAGCGGGTGCTCCAGCAGACGCGCTGGAATCGGAAGGAAGCTGCCGCACGCCTGCAGATCAGTTACAAGGCGCTGCTCTACAAGATGAAGGAGAACGGCCTGAACGAGGGCCGCTGAGCCCCCGTTCGGGGCGAAGCCTGGAGGAGCGATGATCGTCGGAGTGTGCCGCTCGGAGTGGATTCTCGCTGTCGTGCTCGGTGCGTGCGTCGCGGGGTGCGCCGCACGGGATCTCAGCCCGCCGCCGCCGCCGCTGGCCCCCCTGGAGCACGAGCCCTACGTCATCGGGGTTCGGGATGGGCTCCGCGTCAGCGTATGGAAGAACCCCGAGCTGAGCGTCGACGTCATCGTGCGGATGGACGGGAAGATCTCGGTGCCGCTCGCGGACGACGTGCAGGCCGAAGGGCTCACGCCCATGGAGCTCAAGGAGGTCCTCACCCGGGAGTTCTCGGAGTACGTGGCCGCCCCCGACGTCACGGTCATCGTGGTTCGCATGGACAGCCAGTTCGTATCGTTGCTGGGCGATGGGTTCCGTCGCAACGCGCAGGTCCCGCTCACCCGCGACCTGACGGTGCTCGAGGCGATCGCCATGGCCGGCGGCTTCGCGCCGTTTGCCGACCGGGGCAACATCCGCATCGTGAGGCGCCAGCCGGACGGCAACGAGGTCGAGTACCGCTTCGACTACGGCGCGTACATCAAGGGCAAAGCGCCCGGTACCAACATCGTGCTCCAGAACGGAGACACGATCATCGTTTCGGACTAGGAGAGCGCGGCTTGCGCGGTCCGATCGTCGCCGTCCTGTTCGCCATGGCGCCGGTGCTCGCCTGGGGGGCGCAACTCGGAATCTCGACGAGCTCGGCGCTCGAGTACGACAGCAACGTCGGACAGACTGTCGATGGGAAAACGGACGATCTCATCTTCCGGACGGTTCAGCGGCTGAGCTTCTTCGAGCGGGGCAACGGCTACGGCTACTCGCTGCGGTACTCGGTTCCGTACCGTGTCAGCATCCGCACGAATGTCGCCAACGACTTCGACCACTACGGGGGCGGTGCCTTCGACGTCCAGCTCGGCCCGAGGACGACGCTCGCGGGCGACGGTTCGTTCTCCTTCATCAACAGCAGTAGCACCGTAAGCGCCGAGACGGGGCTCGAGGACGAAGGCACGGTGCTCGCGATCGCGAAGCAGGACGAGCTGTACACGCGGGCCACCGGTTCCCTGGGGCTCGACCACACGTTCACGGGCCGCCTGAACGGGAGGCTGGACGTCTCCTACGACTACTTTCACAGCACCGTGAGCGACCAGCACGAGGTCAACACGATCTCGGGGCTCACCGGCCTGAACTACCGGGTCAACTCCCGGAGCCTGGTGGGCTTCGGCGCCAACTTCTCCTACCAGGACTTCTCCGACCTGCCCGGGCGGCCGGGGAGCACGACCCTCACCACCCGCGTATTCGCGTCGTGGGTCTACCGCTTCGACGACTCCTTCTCCTTCTCGATTCGCGGCGGTCCGACCTTGATCTCCACCGACCAACGCAGCGCCCAGCCGGTGGTCGAGGCCCCGAGCTCCTTCCTCTTCGAAGAGCTCGCCACGGACCGCAATTTTCCCGCCGGGACCTTCGCCATCGACACGGATGACAACGGGACCTCGGACGCGTTGTTCGGGTTGCCGGTCACGGCGCCGGCGGGAAGCGTGGTGATCGCTCCGGAGGATGCGTGTCCGCAGCTCGAGCCGGGGACCCGGGTCGTTGCGGGGAGCCCGCTGTGCTCGTTCCAGAGTCTGCTGGTGAAGGGCGTGGACGACGCCGCCATCGATGCGGTGCTCGGCGCGCCACCGATCGCGCTCCCCTTCGAGGACCCGCCGGGCCCGCCGCCATCCTTCACCGACCAGACCCTGACTTTCTTCGGATCGTTTGACCTCAAGAAGCGTTGGTCGCCCCGGCTCAACTCGGGCATCGGCTATCGACGGACGCAGAGCGACGCTTCCGGCCTTGGAGGATCGACGATCCTCGACACGGTGAACGCCTCCGTCAGCTGGAGGATCTCGCCGCT
>JAOTUO010000182.1 GCA_029863845.1 Myxococcales bacterium | reverse complement strand
GCTCGCTCTCCACGTACGAGAGCGCCGAGAGGAACACGCCGGCCAGGATCAGCGCCACGGCGAAGAACAGCAGGACGTAGAGCAGCTTGCTGCGAACGGCCTCGCGGGTCGTGTTCGTCGCGATCGTCCAGATGCGAGCGAGCGAGGTCATCGGCCCGCGTCCTCCACGCGGCCCTTCTCGACGGCCGACAGGAAGATCGACTCGAGCGACACGCGGTGCGGCGTCACCGAGATCACCTCGGCCCCCGCTTCCAGGGTCGTGCGCAGCACCTCCTTCAGCCTCTTCTCGGCAACGCGCATCTCGATGCGATCGGCGTGGCCGCGCAGGGCGGCCCCGAACTCCTCCTCGATCCGCGCGCCCGTCTCGGGCGGCAGCCCCGCGACCACCACGTCGGCCTCCCGTGCGTCGCCCTCGAGGAAGTCCTCGGTCGCTCCCTCGTAGGTGATCCGGCCGTCCACGATGATGGCCACCCGATCGCAGACCATCTCCACGTCCGACAGGATGTGGGTGTTCATGAAGACCGTCTTCCCCTCCGTCCGGAGTCGCAGGATCAGATCCCGGATCTCCTTGCGGCCGATCGGGTCGAGGCCGCTCATGGGCTCGTCCAGGAACACGACCCGGGGATCGTGGACGAGCGCCTGCGCGATCCCCACCCGCTGCAGCATGCCCTTGGAGTAGGTCCGCAGACGGGCGTCGGCGGCAGCGCTGAGCCCCACCCAATCGAGCAGCGTCGCGACGCGATCCATCCGCTGCGTCCGGGCGACGCCGGAGAGCTTCGCGTAGAAGGACAGGATCTCGCGTCCGGTCAGGAAGTCGTAGAAGTACGGGTTCTCGGGCAGGAAGCCGACGTGCCGGCGGAACTGCGTCTCCCGGACGTCGCAGCCCAGGACCGAAGCCTCCCCGCCGCTCGCCCGGATCAGTCCCATCAGCACCTTGAGCGTCGTCGTCTTTCCCGCGCCGTTCGGCCCGACGAACCCGAAGATCTCGCCCTCACGCACGCTGAACGAGATGCCGTGCAGGACCCGCTTCCGGCGCAGGCCGAATCCGGGCCGGAAGTCCTTGACGACCTTCGCGACGCGTACGATCTCGCTCGAATCGAGCCTCATCGGTCGCCATCCGAAGTCGCTGCGCGCAGGGCCCTCCAGCGCTCCCGCCGCTGCAGGTCCGTCGGGTGCGCGTGAAGGCGGTAACGCGATCCGTAGAACGACGAGACGATCTCGCCCGATTCGTCGTCCAGGATCCACTTCCACCCCTCCAGGTGGGGGTGGGCCGGGGGCAGGAACGGCAGCACGGGACTCGCCCCTCCGAGGAGGTCCTCCACGCGGGATATGTCGCGCCCGAAGCGGCGCCCGTATTCGTCGCGGGCGGCGTCCAGGTAGCGCGCCGCCCGCTCCACCTGGATCTCGTCGAGGGACTTCTCGTACTCGGCCCGCGCGTACCCGTCGTCGGCGTTCCGCGCCAGCTCCCGGAGGAAGGCCGCCGCCGTCTCGAGTCCGCCGCGCTCGGATCGAAGTCGAGCGACGAGGGGCCCGAGATATCGGGGGCTACCGTCCAAGGGGATCGACGTCTCGAGCCAGTCGGCCGCGCGCTGGTTGTCCTCCAGGTAGAAGAAGTGGTTGAAGCCCAGGTGGTAGCGGTTGCGCCAATCCGCGGGGTGGTACGCGATCCCCCGCCGCAGCAGGCGATTGGCGCGGCGCACGTTCTCTTCGTCGTCCGTGAGCCACAGTGCCGCGAAGCGGTAGGGGTGATCCACCCAGGGGTCGATCGTGGTCACGACGTCGATGAGCCGGCCCAGCTGATCGGTCGGCACCCCGTCTCCGCCGGCGGCCCCGCCCACGAGCTGAACGGCCAGGAGCCAGTAGTAGTCGGCCACGACGGAGTCGAAGCCCAGGGCCAACATGCGCGCGCGGTCGGGGCGCGGGACGAAGCTCTCGCCCTGCCCGATGCGCGCCGTCGTGTCCACGCGGGCATGGACAGTGCCGGTGGCAGCGACGGCGAGGACCGTCAGAGCGAGTCGCAACGCCAGATCGCGTCGATCCTTCCCCCTCCCCACGACTGCCGTTGATCCCCCTCGCGATCAGAACTCGTCGGTGCCGAAGTTGACGGCCACCTCGTTGAAGATGGGCTGGAGGGACTTCGGGTCGAGGGGCGTCTGGGCGTTGAGCGACGAGGGACACTCGCCGACCACGCTGCCGTTCGCGTCACGCGCCGGCTGGACGTACATCACTTCGGACACGAACGTGTCGCCGTCGACGTCGCCCATCGCGCTGGCGGTGAAGCAATCCGAGGTCGCGGCGGGCCCGCACGCGGCGTCGCAGCCCTCGGCGGTCCCCGTGTTGACCGCGTAGCTGTAGAAGACCCTGCCCTCGGGCTTCCAGCCCAGCTCCCCGAAGGCGGTGTTGGAGGGGCCGTCCCACGGCATCTTGCTCGTGCCGAGGCCACCGTAGCTGTCCCAGTCGGGCATCGGAACCGCCGCCTCGAAGAACGAGTCCCGCTCCGCCTGGAAGCTCTTCTCGGAGCGCGCAATCTCCGCGAGATTGGCGTAGGCCTCGGATCGACGCGCCTTCGCCTGGTAGCTCATGAAGTTGGGGATGGCTACGGCCGCGAGAAGCCCGATGATCGCGACCACGATCATCAGCTCGATCATCGTGAAACCGTCCCCGCCAACCGCTCGCCGCATCGAATTCTCCCGTCTCTGCGAACTGCCCGCGAAGAAGCCGAGTCCCTGATAAGAGGGAAGAGAAGGAGGGCCGGGTCTGGACCCGGCCCTCCGGATCGCCGCAAATCGGACTAGAAGATGCTCCGACCGTTGGCGGCGGCGCAGGGGCCCACCGTCTCCGCGTTGAGGTTCCCGACGACGCACATGTCGACGTCGCCACCCAGCGCCTTCGCCGCCACATCGGCACCGGCGTTGAGCTTCTTGTAGCCCCACTGCTGGTACGCAGCATCGGCATCGATGTCCGCGTTCGCGCTCGCCGTGAAGCCGCCGCCGGCGGTGGCCACACCGTAGTTGAAGTAGACGCGTCCCTCGGGCGCCCATCCGATCAGGTCGAAGCCCTGGTTCGCGCCGTCTACGTTGACCCAGGCCAGCTTCACGTTCTGCCCGGCGGCCGCGGGAGACGCGTTGGCCGAGACGTACGAGCCGAACTCGGCGAACACGGACTCTTCCGCCGTGCGGATCGCGGCGAGGTTGGTCTTGCCTTCGCTCGTCTTGGCCTTGAGCTGGAACTTGAGGAAGTTCGGAATGGCGATGGCCGCCAGGATTCCGATGATGGCGACCACGATCATCAACTCGATGAGCGTGAAACCGCCGCGTCGATTGTGGAGCTTCATGACGATTGAACCCCTTATCTCTGTGTCTCGAGCGCCTTCGCTATCGGAACCCTGAACCGCAGTGGCTCCCGTACGCCGAGTCCGGGCCCGACGCAGGCCGCTCGAATTCCTGTCTGGCCGGAGGTGGAGAGCAACGCCCGTGCCAAACCGGAGGATGCATCCGCACGCATCGGCAAACGCCGACCCCAACCTGAGGGGGAATCGCTGCCATTTCGGTCGGGCCCGGCCCCGGCGCCTCTCGGGTCCAGCCGCCTCCGGTGACGATCCGCGGCGCTCCGGGTGACGTAGAGCGTCACTTCCCGTCAAGCGGGACGCCCCCGCGGCCGAACTCAGAGGTCGAAACGCGGAGGGGCCGGCCGATGCAACGCCGCCTGGCGATCGTCCTGTGTCTGGGCTTCTCCGGACTGACGGCGCTGATCTACCAGATCGTCTGGACCCGGTTGCTGGGCTTCGCCTTCGGCACCACGACCGAGGCGGTGGCCGGCGTCCTCGCCGTCTTCTTCGGCGGCCTCGCACTGGGAAGCGGCCTCGCGGCGCGGTGGCTCGCGCGCGTGCGCCGCCCGCTCCGGCTCTACGCCTGGCTCGAGCTGGGGATCGGCGCGTTCGCCCTGCTCTCGCTGCCGCTCCTGAGACAGCTCGACGATCTCACCGCGTGGATCGACCTCGATGCCTCGGCCGCCATGCGGACGGCCGTCCGCCTGGCGGCGGCAGCCGCGGTCCTGCTGCCTCCGACCGCCGCCATGGGCGCCACGCTTCCGGTCGTCGCCCGAGGGCTCGTGACCGAAGACGCCACGCTGGGCCGCACCAGCGCCATCCTCTACGGCGCGAACACGCTGGGTGCGGTCCTCGGCGCCTATCTGTGCGGATTCTGGCTGATCCCGGAGCTGGGACTCGGCCGCACGATCGCCGTCGCCGGCCTCGTGAACGTCGCCGTCGCCCTGGCGGTTCTCGCGCTGGCGGGAGGCCTGCGGTCGGCGGACCCCTCCGCGGCTGCCGGCGCCCCCGAGACGGCATCCGGCTCGGCGGGGGCCGGCCCCTTCCTGGCATTCTTCGCCGTCTCGGGCTTCGTCGCGATCGGGTACGAGATCGTGTGGTCCAAGGTGTTCGGAATCGTCATGGAGGGCACGCTCTACGGCTTCGCCGCCGTCCTGTCCGCCTACCTGCTGGGCATCGGGTTGGGGAGTCTCGCCATGGCGGTGTGGAGCGACCGCATCCGCGATCTCCCGGGGGCTTTCGGGCTGCTGCACGTCGCGATCGCGGCCTCGGTCGCCCTCGGCATCGCCGCCGTTCCCTATCTTCCGTTCGCCTACGCACGGCTCGCGGCCGCGGCGCCCGGCGGTGACGCCGTCCACCTGCTGTTCGCGCTCGTGGTCCCGATCGTGCTGCTCCCCACCGCCTTGTTCGGCGCGGCATTTCCCGTGCTGATCCGGATCTACACCCGGCGTGCGGCGCGCGCGGGGCGCGGCATCGGACTCGCAACCGCCGTGAACACCGCCGGCAGCATCGCGGGGAGCCTGAGCGTCGGCTTCTGGTGGATCCCCCGCATCGGGATGGACGCCGCGTTGTTCGCGCTGATGGTCCTCGATCTCCTCATCGCGCTCGCGGTGCTGCTCCGCTTCGGGCAGAGCCGGGGGACGTCTCGGATGCGGGCCCTGGCCGGATCCACGCTCGTGCTGGCGCTGATCGCCCTCTCCTACGGCGGCGTCCACGTCGAGCAGGCCCTGGCGGGGCGCCAGGTCGCGACCCCGGATCTCGCCACCTACTCCCGGGAGCTGGCGCAGGCCTCGGCCCAGCACGCCCTGGTGATCGAGGGCCGCTCGTCCATCGTGACGGTGTCGGCGACACCGGGGTCGCGCCAGCTGCGCACGAACGGATTGCCCGAGGGCGGCTTCAAGTACGAGCCCCCGCACTACCCCCTCGAGACGATCCTGCTCGGCGTCGTCCCCTACCTCGCCGCCGACGCGCCCCGGCGAGCGCTCGTGATCGGGCTGGGCGCCGGGAACACCGTGAACGCGCTCCGCCGCACCCGCCTCGAATCCATCGAGGTCGTGGAGCTCGAGCGGGCTGTCGTGGACGCGCTGCCGGTGCTCTACGCGGGCCGCGAGAGCCCGCTGGACGACCCGCGCGTGAGCTTGAGGGTCAACGACGGCCGCAACGAGCTCCTGCTCGGCCGGCACCGGGGCGGGCGCGGCTACGACCTGATCGCCTCCCAGCCCAGCCACCCGTGGCGAATCGGGGCGGCGAACCTCTTCACCGAGGAGTTCTTCCGGCTGGCCCGCACCAACCTGAGCGAGACCGGGCGCTTCGCCGTCTGGGTGAACGGATTCCGCATCGACGCCGAAGCCCTGCTGGCGGTGATCGCGAGCTTCGAGCGGGTCTTTCCCGGATCGCTGCTGCTGGACATCGGCGGCAACCGGGCGCGCAACGCGTTCCTCCTGCTGGGAGGGCGAGGGCCGGTCTCTCTCGATCCCGGGGCCATGGCCGCGCGCATCGCCGAGCCTCCCCTCGCCGCCCTGCTCACACCGTTCGGGATCCGATCCGTCGCCGACGTGCTCGCGCGCAGTGAGGGGCCGGCCGCCGTGTTCGCCGCCGTCTCGCCGGATGCGGGCAACACCGACGACAACGCCTTCGTCGAGACCCGCATTCCCCGGCGCTTCGACCGGTCGCACGTGGATTTCGCGGCGATCGAGGCGCGTCTCCCGCCCGCAGCGCCTGCGCTGCCGCCGCTGCTCACGGAGATCGACGTCGCGGAGGTCGCGCGCTCCCTGCTACGCAGCTTTGCCACGGCTCCAGACTGGCCCTATGCGGCGAAGCTCGAGCGGCTGCTCCGACAACACGGCGACGCCGTCGACGCCGTCGACCGCGCCACGTGGGTGGCCGCCGGCCGCCTGCGGAACGTGGCGACCGAGACTCAGGCGCTGGCGGCGCTGCGCGAGCTCGCCGCAGCGCACCCCCACCGCCCGGAGCCGCTGCGGGCGCTGGGACTGCACGAGGCGCTCCGCCGCTCCGATTTCCGGGCCGCCGCCGAGGCCTTCGCGGAGGCGCACGCCCGATCCGGGGAAGCGACGGACGCCTACGACGCAGGCCGTGCGCTGCACCACGTGGATCCGGGCGCCGCGTGGACGTGGCTTCGGAAGATCCCGAAGCGCGAGCGCGGACGCTTCCCGCGCCTGGCGTTCTACGCCGCGGAGCGCGCGCTTGCGCGCGGTGTCCGGGGCGATGCGCTGCGAACGGTTTACACCGAGCTCGTTCTCTACCGCAACACAGAAGAGGGTCGCGAGCTGCCGAGCGTCAACGAGCTGCTGAGTCGGATGGCCTACGCCCTCGGCGACGTCGTCGCCGGACGGGGCTTCGCCGGCGCCGCGGGACGGGAACGCAACCAGGCCGCGGATGCGTTGCTGGCGCGCGCCGAGAGCGCGCTCGACGCCGGCCGCAGCGAAGCAGCGCGCGCCGCCCTCGATGAGGCGGCGCCGCTGCTGCCGGGGGACGAGCGCCTGGCGGAGCTGCGGGTCCGGCTCGCCATCGCAGACGGAGACCCCGGGTCCCTCGCGGCGGCGTTGCGGGAGCTGCGGTACTGGGCCCCTTCGCTGCGCGCCGGGGCGAGCGCCGAGAATCGCCTGCGCAGCGCGCATCGCCTGACACTGCTGCCGGAGCGCGGCGCCGAGCCCGTTGCCGCCGGGGGATCCTGACCGGCGGGGGTGTGGCGCTCCCAACGGGAATCGAACCCGTGTTTTGGCCTTGAGAGGGCCACGTCCTAGACCGCTAGACGATGGGAGCGAGAAACGGCGGAGCAAACTTGCCGTCCGACAGCGGCACTGTCAACAAGGCTCGGGGCCGCGGCCTCGCGGGGAGCGCCCAGGGCCCCTACCCTCCGCGCGCGCTGGGTGCCGGCACCCGCGTACGAACGCGAACGGAGCGAGGGGGGAGTGGCGAGTGCGATCGGAATTCGCGTTTGCATTCATGGACTGCGAGTTCGGGGGGCTCGATCCCGAGCTTCACGACATCACCGAGATCGCCGTCGTCGTCACCGACTACCGGCTCGCCGAGATCGCCAGCGGAGAGTGGAAGATCCGGGCGCGCCCCGAGCGCATCACCGCGGAGGCAGCCGATATCAGCGGCTACACGTCCGAGGCCTGGGCGGCCGCGCCGCCCATCCGTCAAGTGCTCACGGAGCTGGTGGCGTTGCTCCCGGCCGGCAAGACCGTCGTCCCCGCCGGCCAGAACGTCCGCATGGACGTCCAGTTCCTCGAACGCGCGTTCCGGAAGTGCGGGATCGCCAACCCCTTCGACTACCACGTGATCGATCTCGCGACGCTCTTCTACGCCTGGTCGCTGGTGGCCGGCGAGACGGTGGCGGCGCTCTCCTTGCGCCAGGCGGCCGTGACCGCCGGGCTGATCGAGGGCGCGGTGCCCCACCGCGCGATGGCCGACACGCGCCTCACCCTCGAGGCATTCCGCCACTACGTCGGGCGGCTGGCGCCGCGCGACCGGCTCGACGCAGCGGACTCGCCGGGACCCTGCGCGCACGACCGGCCGGGTTGAAGAGCCCCGTGAGCGGCCAGGCTCGGGTCTTCGGAAAGGGGCGCCGCAGGCGACGACTTCCGCCGGCCGCCCTCCCCGATCAGCTCTTGCCGCCCTGCCTGCGCTGACCCGATCGGGCGAGAACCAGATCCCAGAGTCGGCGCCGCAGGCGCTCCTTGAACTCGGGATCGGCGCGGACGTCGACGAGATCGGCTTCGAGGAACTCTCGAAGCTCATCCAGCGTGAAGTCCATCAAGCTGTCGTCCATGGCCGCATCTTCCCGCTTGGCGCCGATTTCGGACATCGCGTCCCCCCTCTCGATCCGCGCTCCGATTCCCTTCATGCCGCGCGACTCGTCCGCCGCGTCACTTGGCGAAAGCCATATCGGGGTCCAACGCCTCGACGACGCGTCGTTTGGTCCGGTACAGGCTCGAACGCACTGCGTCGTTGGACCGCGACGTGCGGCGCGCGATCTCCCCGATCGGAAGGTTTTCCAGGTGCCGCATGACGAAGACCTGGGTCTGCCAGTTCGCGACCGAAGAGAGGCTCTCGTTGACCGCCTCCGCACAGCGCCGCAGGTGCAGGCGTTCCTCCGGCGTGCAGGCGTCGAGCGACCAGGCGGCTCGCCGGAGCTCGTGCTCGGC
>JAOTUO010000181.1 GCA_029863845.1 Myxococcales bacterium | reverse complement strand
GCATGAGCGAGACAACGACGTCACCGCGCCACGAGGTCGATCCCTGGCGCTTCGCCGGCGGCTTCCTCGAGCGCGTGCTCTCGGCGCGCATTCCGGACGAGCCCAGCCACGGTCCGATCCCGTGGACTCCGGTGGCGAAGCCGCTCGCCGCCTCCAAGGTGGCGTTGCTGTCCACGGCCGGCATTTCCATGAAGGGCGATCCTCCCTTCGACATGGAGATGGAGCGACGCAATCCCATGCGGGGCGACCCCAGCTGGCGCGCCCTGCGCGCCGACGCCACCTCCGCCTCCATCGCGGTGAACCACCTCCACATCGACACGAGCTACATCGAGCGCGACCTCAACGCGGCGCTTCCGATCGACCGGCTGCGCGCGCTCGTCGACGAGGGCTTCGTCGGGGCCGTGGCCGAGACTCACTACTCGACCATGGGCTACCAGGGCAGCGACACCAGCATCCAGGAGCAGAAGAGCGCGCCCGAGATCACGGCGCGCCTGAAGAGCGAGCAGGTGGACCTGGTCCTGCTCGCACCCGTCTGACCGGACTGCTGCCGGTCCGTGGGACTGGTCGCGCGGGTGATCGAGGCCTCGGGAATTCCAACGGTCACGCTCAACATGATCTGGGTGTACCAGCGGCTGGTGGGCATGCCGCGCGTCGCGGCCGTCGAGCACCCCTTCGGCCGCCCCTTCGGCGACGTCGATGACGCCGGCACCCAGACCGCCGTGCTGCGGGCGGCGCTCGAGGTCTTCGAGCGGGCTCGCGAGCCGGGTCACGTCGAGCACCTGCCCTTCGTATGGCCCCACGACCCGAAGGCGACGAAGTGGCACCCGGCCGAGCCGTCTCCGATCATCGCCCTCGTGAAGAAGCGCCAGGGCGGATGACCCGGCTCGTCAGCGCGGCGGCGGCTGGATGACGGGCGGCGCGGGTCGCTCGGCCGCCTCGTTCTCCCGGCTCTCGGCGACCCTCGGTTCGGGCAGCGCGCTCCGCTCGGAAGCCTCTCCCGCTTCGAGGGCACCCTCGGCGAAGAGATTCCCCGCGCCCTCCGCGAGGTGATCGCAATCCACGCGGTACTGGAGCGTGAGCGCGCGCAGCAGCGTGAAGCTGTTGGAGAAGTGCTCGACGACCCGGCCGCGGTAGTCCTCGAGCTCCGTCTGCGTTCGCGCGAGCTCCTCCTTGCGGGCTTCCACCTCGGCCAGCGCGTGTTCGCGTTCTTTGGCCAGCAGCTCCACCCGCGCCTGGAGCTGATCCATGCGTGACCGGTTCGGGCCCGTTCGCCGGCCCACGACGAACCCGAGCAGAAGGCCGGCGACGACCGGCGCGGCGAAGAGCAGAGACTCCCACGACATCCCCAGACCCCCCACGATCGAGAAGGCTCGAGCTTAGCGGCTGCCGGAACGAATCGCCGGGCCGGGCCTGCCCGCCGCGGTCGCATCGCCGATACTCTCCGCGCCGACGAGCCTCGGCGGTGACGCGTGCGGTCGTTCTCGCGCGGGTTTCTCGCAGAGCGGATGTGGCTGGGGGAATACGGACGCATGGGAGAGGGAACGATCGAGAACCGCGCGTGGCGGGCCGGTGCGGAGGCGCTGAGCGACGAGATCCGGGCGATCGTCGACGCGATCGCGGCCCGCGAGGTCGCGCTGGAGGACCTCGCCGCCGCGACTCAGCTCGCGCGCGCGCTGCGGCGGCGCTTGGACGGACCGCGGCGCGCGCGGTGGTACGACGCGGGCGAGCACGCCATGTCGCTCGACGCCGCGTCCCGCGAAGCCTATCGCGACCAGAGCCCAATTCGCGGCCGGTTGAATCCGGTGGCACCACCGCTGAAGATCGAGATCGCGAAGCGCGCCGACGGCAAACCCGGCGTGTCGGGCCGCGCCCGACTGGGACTGGCCTACGAAGGGCCGCCCCACGGCGTGCACGGCGGCTGGGTGGCCGCCCTCTTCGACGACCTGCTCGGCGCCGTCCAGGGAGTCGCCGAGGCGACCTCCCTGACGGCCCGGCTCACGGTCCGGTACCGACACGTCACGCCGATCGAAGAAGATCTCCGCCTCGAGGGCTGGATCCACCGGGACGACGAGCGCCGCATCGTTGCGAAGGCCACGTGCCATGCCGGCGACACGCTCACCGCCGAAGCCGAGGGGCTCTTCGTCCGCGTCGACTTCAACGAGATCCAGGGCCGGATGCAGCAGCGCCGCGAGACGCCGAGCCGAGGCGGTTGACCGCTGCCCCTCCCGTCGCCGATCATGGCGCCCCAGCGGCGAGGGAGGCGGTTCGTGGGACGACTCGAAGGGAGATTCGCACTCATCACGGGGGCCGCGTCCGGCATCGGCGCCGCCACGGCGAAGCGCTTCGCCGAAGAGGGGGCCTCGGTCGCCAGTCTCGATCTCGCCAAGCCTCCCGACGATGCCTGGGGCGCCGTCGCGCGCGCGGCTCCGGTCGCCCTCTTCCACGACGGCGTCGACGTCCGCGACGAGGAGGCCGTCGCCGCCGCCGTGCGCGACACCGCCGCGCGCTTCGGCCGCATCGACATCCTGGTGAACGCCGCCGGCGTCGCCGGCTGGGGTTCGGCCGCCGACCTGGCCGTCGAGGAATGGGACCGCGTCATCGACACCAATCTGAAGGGCTCGTTCCTCGTCGCCAAGCACGTGCTGCCCACGATGATCCACCAGGGCTCCGGGAACATCGTCCACGTCGCGAGCGTCGAGGGCCTCGAGGGCATCACCGGAGCCGTCGCCTACAACGCCTCGAAGGGCGGGGTGGTGCTCATGACCCGGAACATGGCGATCGACTACGGCGCGTCCGGCATTCGCGTCAACTGCCTGTGCCCGGGCGCCATCGAGACGCCGATGCTGGGCCTGCTGGGCCACGAGGACCTGGCCCCCGTGCGCGAGCAGATGCGCCGCCGCCATCTGCTCGAGCGCTTCGGCCGGCCCGAGGAGGTCGCCGCCGCCGCGCTGTTCCTGGCCTCGGACGACGCCTCGTTCGTGACGGGAACGGCGCTGGTGGTGGACGGCGGCTGGACGGCGGGATTCCGGATCGAGCCGACCGCGTGACCGACGCCGCAGGCCCCGGGGGATCGCGGCTCCGGATCTGGCCGCTGTGCGTCGCCCTGACGCTGGCCCCGCCCGCGACGGCCCAGGAGGCCGAGGACGCGGGCTCGCAGACCCCGACCTTCCGGGAGGGCGACGTCCTGCGCTTCGAGGACGTCGCCAACCTGCGCCCCTTCCTGCCGGAGCCCTTCTGGGACAACCGCGACTTCTTCTTCTACGCGGGTATGCGGCTCGAGATCGGACCCACGCAGGCCGACTACTCGCCCTCGGAGGAGTACATTGCGGCGACCGAGTTCTACCGCGGACAGGCGCGCATCGGCCCGGACAACAGCCTCGAGAACTGGACCGCGGGCCGGCCTTTCCTCGCGGACGAGATCGACTGCGCGGGCGACCCGCAGGCCGGCGTCAAGATCATGTGGAACTTCCAGGCCCAGGGCGGAGACGGCCAGGCGCACTTCTTCTACTCGTACTGGGACCGCGGCGAACGGCTCCCTCTCTACTACGAAGGATCCGGCCAGAACGTCCAGCTCGCGCACCGCTTCGAGGAGAAGTACCGGGCGCTGAACGGCGACGTCTTCCGCGGCGAGAAGCGCAAGTTCGTGTTCGGGGTCGAGGTGGTCGCCCCCTTCGACGCCCGGGGCATCCAGCTGCTCTCGTACCGTTACAAGAAGTCCGACGGGCCCCGCTCCCAGGCGCGCAACGACGACACCTGGGTCTACGTGCCGACCCTGCGGCGGGTGCGGCGGATCTCGACGGCCCAGCGCACCGACGCCATCGCCGGCACCGACTTCACCTTCGACGACCTGCGCAGCTTCGCCGGAATCGTGCCCCAGTACGAGTGGGAGTGCCTCCGAGAGGCCCGGATGATCGGCCCCATGAACACCCGGGTGAAGGGCTACCCCTACGACAAAGACCACAATTTCGGCCCCTTCGGACTCTCCTTCGCCGACGACCGCTGGGAGCTGCGCGAGGTGTGGCTCGTGCGGATGACCCCGAAGAACGACGACCACCCCTACCACCACAAGGACATCTACGTCGACAAGCAGACCTACGCGCCGATGTACTCCTTCGCCTACGACCGGAAGGACGAGCTCTGGAAGATCATCTGGCACAACAAGCGCTGGAGCCAGGACGAATCGCTGACGGGCGTGTGGTTCCCGGGCTGGAAGGAGGTCCCGAACCCGCGGGCGCTCGTCGTGATCAGCGACATCATCGCGAATGTCCAGACGGGCACGGGCAACCGCATCGAGTTCTGGGACGCCCACGGCACGCCGCTGGCGAGCAAGGGCAAGATCCGCCGCTATATCGACGTCGGACGCCTCACGAAGGGCCGCTGAACGCCACGGGTTCGACGCGATCTGACGATGTATCACTTCCGTGGTTCATTCCCTAGTATCGCGACGCTGCCCGAGCGCGGAGCCTTCGTTGGAAGCCGAGAACCCGAATCCCGAGACCGGTGAGATCGATCGCTTCGCCTCGCACTTCGCGGCGCGCCCGCAGCCCGTCTACCGCCGGTCGCGCACGCGCTGCCGCGAAGCGGCGATCCGCATCGAGCTGGACTAGGGCGTCCTGGCCGTGCGCGTCCTCCTGACGGGCTCCACCGGCATGGTCGGAGCGCACACCGCGGCCGCCCTCCACCGCGCGGGCCACGACCTGCGCCTGCTCGTGCGCAACGCCGACCGGATTGCCCGCGCCCTGGATCCGCTGGGGCTGCCGGCGCCCGAGCACGTCACCGGCGACGTCACCGAGGCCGCAGCCGTCGAGCGCGCCCTCGACGGCTGCGACGCCGTGGTGCACGCAGCCGCGCTGCTGAGCTTCGACCGCCGTCGCGAAGCCGATATGCAGCGCACCAACGTCGAGGGCGCCCGGCTCGTGCTGGGGACGGCGGCGCGCCTCGGTCTCGATCCGATCCTCTACGTGTCGAGCCTCGCCGCCCTCTTTCCACCGGCCGGAGACGTGCTCACGGCGGACGAAGCGGTGAAGAATCCGCGCGACCTGTATACGCGTTCAAAGGCGGCCGCCGAGCGACTGGCCCGCGATCTCCAGGCCGAAGGGGCACCGGTGGTGATCACCTACCCCGGGGCCGTCCTCGGGCCGGACGATCCCACCTTCAACGACGGCGTCCGGCTGATCTTCGACTGCCTCAAGGCCGGGGTCTATCCCGTGACGCGGGGCGGCGTGCCGACCGTCGACGTGCGAGACGTCGCGGCCGTTCACGCGGCCGCGCTGAAGCCCGGTCGGGGACCGCGCCGCTATCTGCTCGCGGGCGACTTCGTCACCCACTCGGAGCTGATCGAAGCCTACGTGCGGGTCACGGGCCGGCGCGTCCGGAAGGTCCCGACTCCGGGGTGGCTCCTGCGCGGCGCCGGCCGCGTCGGCGATGCCCTGCGGCGTTTCGGCGTCGACGTCGGCGCCCTCACCCACGAAGCGATGCAGATGGCCACCCTCGGCGTCCGGTGCGACAGTTCGCCGGCGACCCGAGAGCTCGGCGTCGAGTTCCGGCCGCTCGACGATACGCTGCGAGACGTGCTCCTGTGGCTGCAGCAGCACGGTCTCGCCGAACGCCGTCACCTGGGCACGCTGGCGACCTAGCCCGGACGCCCGGGGTCGCATCGATCGGGGAAAGCGATGTCCGCCCGCGCCTCCCGCTGGCTCTTGTGGCTCGGCCTCGTCGTGGCGTTTCCCGTGCCGGTCCTCTTCATCGGCCCGGGCCTCGTGCCGGCGGTGCGGCTGCTGATGCTGGGCGGCATCGGACTCGCCGTGATGCTGCTCGAGAATGCGCGCGGCGCGGTGGGTCCGCTGGCGGCGCTCCTGCTCGGCCAGGGCGCGCTGTACCTGGGGCTGCTCTGGCTCGCCGCCCATCTCGCCTCCCGCTCGCTGGGCCGGCTCACGCCCCGCGCCCGCGCGACGGTCACGGTCTCGGCGCTCGCCGCAGGGCTCGCGCTGGCTTCGACCTTCGCGATCTACCACACCCCGTTCGGACAGACGGCCCACGCCAGCTGGCCGCACGTCTTCCGATGAGGCGAGCCCCGGCGAGCGTCGCCGCCGCACTGCTCCTGGGGATCCCCGCCGCGCCGGCCGACGCCGAGCGCCCGCTGCCCTTCGATCGCACCGAGGTGCGCGAGGCCTGCACCCGACACGATCCGCTCCGCAGCCCCCACTTCGGAGACACGCACGTGCACACGGCGCTCTCCTTCGACGCGTGGGGCCAGGGCACGCGCAACAGCCCGCGCGACGCGTATCGCTTTGCGCAGGGAGAAGCGCTGGGCGTTCAACCCTACGACCGCAACGGCGAGCCGCTGCGCCGCGTCCGGCTCCGGCGACCGCTGGACTTCGCCGTCGTCACGGACCACGCCGAGCTGCTCGGCGAGACGCGCCTGTGCCAGACGCCGGGGGCCCCGGGCTACGACTCGTTGATCTGCTCCGTGGCCCGGCGCTGGCCGAAGCTCGGCTACATGATCATCAACAGCCAGATCTTCGATGTGCGCGATCCCGTCCGCTACGGATTCTGCGGCCCCGACGGCCGGATCTGCCGAGAGGCCGCTGCGACACCGTGGCGGGAGATCCAGGAGGCGGCCGAGGGCGCCTACGACCGCAGCGACACCTGCGCGTTCACGACCTTCGTCGGCTACGAATGGAGCGGCAATCCCGACTCGAGCATGATCCACCGCAACGTGATCTTCCGGAACGAGGTCGTGCCGGCGCTGCCGGCCACCTACCTGGAGGACAAGACCGGCGAAGGCCTGTGGCGCCGGCTCCACGCCGACTGCCTCGACCGCGACGACCGCTGCGACGTGCTGGCGATCCCGCACAATTCGAACCTGAGCGCGGGCCTGTTGTTTCGCACCGAGAGCGACGCGGGCGCTCCGATCACGCGGCGGGACGCCGAGCGGCGGGCTGCGCTGGAGGTGCTGCTGGAGGTGACGCAGCACAAGGGGGATTCCGAGTGCCGCGCGGGGGGCGCCACAGCCGACGAGCTCTGCGGCTTCGAGACGCTGCCCTTCGCCCGGATGCCCGAGATGCTGAGCCCGTGGCTCTGGACCGAGATCCCCCCGCTCGTCTACGCGCGCGAGGTGCTGGGCGAGGGCCTGGTCCAGCACGCGCGCCTGGGTGCCAACCCCTTCAAGCTCGGCCTGATCGGCTCCACCGACACCCACCTGGGAACGCCCGGCCAGGTGGAAGAGGACCGCTTCGTCGGACACGCCGCAGGCACGTCCACGAGTCGCCTCGAGATCCCGATCCTCCCCGACGACATCCGCTTCAACCCCGGCGGGCTCGCGGTGCTGTGGTCCGAGGAGAACAGCCGTGACTCGCTGTTCGAGGCGATGCGACGTCGCGAGGCCTACGGCACCAGCGGCCCGCGCATGGTCGTTCGCTTCTTCGGGGGCTGGGACTACCCGGCGGACCTGTGCGGGTCGCACCGCTTCGTCGAACGCGGCTATCGCGACGGCGTCCCGATGGGCGGCGACCTGCCGCCGCCGGAGCGCCCGGCGGCGGCGCCCACCCTGGCCGTCTGGGCGCTGCGGGATCCGGGCGTAGCCGAGCGCCCCGGGACGCCGCTCCAGCGCATCCAGATCGTCAAGGCCTGGGTCGAGAACGGGCGGCAACGCGAGCGCGTCTACGAGGTGGCCGGCCGCCCCGCGAGCGACGCCGGCGTCGACCCCGCAACCTGCCGGCCCACCGGGACCGGCTTCGACGATCTGTGCCGCGTCTGGCGCGATCCGGACTTCGACCCCGATCGCCACGCGCTCTACTACGCGCGCGTGGTGGAGAATCCGAGCTGCCGCTGGAACGCGTACGTGTGCAACGCCCGCGGCGTGGACTGCGCCGATCCGCGCCGCGTGCCCGACGGGCTCGAGTCGTGCTGCGACCCTGCGATTCCGAAGACGATCCAGGAGCGGGCCTGGACCTCGCCCATCTGGTACACGCCCCCGTAGCGGGCGGCCGTCAGACGTCAAGGCCGCGAAAGACGCGCCCGTCCTCGATGCGCGCCATCGGCGGCGCGGAGACAGCGCAGTCCTCCACCCACACGATGCTGGCGCCGCGGCTCGCCCGGTACCCGGCGGGCGATTCCTCGGTGGGGTCCTGGGTCCGGTAGCGATACTCGCCGATCGACACCGAGCGGGCACCGGTGGACTCGTCGGCGATGACCGTGTGGGTGGACCGGTCCCGCGGCGAGGTGCACTGCACGTCACCGCGGGTGAGCGCCGAGTAGACGGCCTCCAGGAGGGGATACTTCTCCACGGGCTCGCCCGGGCGTCCAGCGAGGTCCTCCTCGATCAACCGCGCCGGCTGCGCGAAGAGCGCCTCGACGAGACACCCCTCTTCGACCGGGGCGCCCGGCGAGGGGGGACACACCGGCAGCAGCCGGTACAGCGCCTTGGGCTTCACGCGGCGACTTCCCGCCAGCGACGCCGCCTCGGTGACCATCCGCTCGTGAATGCGGCCGATCACGCTTTGCAC
>JAOTUO010000180.1 GCA_029863845.1 Myxococcales bacterium | reverse complement strand
TCTGGCGGGCGAGGCCCTGCCGGAGGAGCCGGTCTTCGTCGAGAGCGGGCACTCGTACTTCCCGGAGCTCGTGGCCCGCCGGGTGCGCAACGACGTGTCGGGCCGATTCCGCGCCGTGATCCTCGGCGACTGGAAGCTGATCTGGACGCCCTTCCAGTCCGACGACTTCGCGTGGGAGCTCTTCAACGTCCGCGAGGACCCCCGCGAGACCGTGAACCTCTACGCTCCCGACCACCCCGAGCTGCCCCGCCTGAAGGCGCACCTCGAGGACTGGCTCGCGAAGCAGGATCCGGGGGATCTCGCGGCGACGAGGAGCGTTTCGGAAGAGGACCGCGCTGCCCTGCGTTCGCTCGGGTACACCGAATGATCCGGGATCCCGGCGCCCGATTGCGGGTAGACTGGCAGCGGTCGGTCGGGCGGCGCGTTAAGCTGGGCGGGTTCGCCAGCTCGCCCCGCCGTCGCGTCCGCCGTCGGGGTGGAGGAGGTCGGTGGTCGAAGGGCTGCAGCAGCTGATCGAACTCCAGGGTCTCGACGACGAGCTGTACGCCGTCGAGGGCGAGTGCGCGAGCATTCCCGAGCGGCGTGGCGAGCTGGAGGCGCAGCGACGGGCCAGCGAGGAGAAGCTGGCCGAGGCGAACAAGGCGCTGAACACGGCGGCGGGCGAGCAGCGCCGGGTCGAGGGCGAGCTTCAGGAGCAGGAGGCACTGCTCCAGAAGCTCGAAGGGCAGCAGTTCCAGGTCAAGAGCAACGTGGCCTACACGGCGCTGCTCCACGAGATGGAGCGGGCCAAGCGGATCATCTCCGACTGCGAGACGCGCATCCTCGAGTGCATGGAAGCGATCGAGGCCGCGACCACGGCCCGGTCGGCTGCGGAGTCGGAGGTGGCCGCGGTTCACGAGCGCGGCGCGGCCGAGGAGAAGGCCCTCGACGAGCGCGAGCAGGTGCTGAAGGCGGAGGCGGCCCGGCTGCGCGAGACGCACGACGGCCTCTGTGCGCGGATCGAGTCGGTCGTGCTCGATCAGTACAAGCGGATCGCGTTGCGCCGACGGCCTGCCGTCGTGCGCATCTCCCAGGAGATGTGCCCCGGCTGCCGGGTCAACATCCCGCCCCAGAACTACATCGATATCCTGAAGGGTGAGCGCATCATCACCTGCGGCAACTGCCATCGGATCCTGGTCCTGGAGTCGAAGGTCGTCACGCCCGCCGCGTCCTGAGGCGCCCGGGCCGGTCGGGGCCCGGAAAGAAGTGCCAAAACGATGGTTTAGCGATTGAGCTGCGACCCCCCTGCCGGGGCGCTGCCGGGGCTCCCCAAATTGCAGAAAATCCTTTGAAATCAATGATTTATAGGTCTGCTCCGACGGGACCTGCGGATCTTTCGCGGGGGCCGTGTCTGCTATCCTGGGCACGAATCCGGGTCGGGGCTTCCCCCCGCTCCTTTCCGGCGACCGGGAGATGAAAGAAAAAGACCGCTACTGGGATTGTCTGGACCAGGCGATGGAGGCTTCCCACGGCGGGCGCACCGAAGAAGCGCTCGCGTGGCTCGAAGAGGCGCTGCTGGCACAGCCGGACGGCGCGGAAGCCCACAACGGGCGCGGCGAGATTCTCTGGGACGAGGGCAAGATCGACGAGGCGTTCCACGAGTTCGAGCGCTCGGTGTGCGCGGATCCGAAGTTCATCACCGCCCACCTGAATCGCGTCGAGCTGCTCGTCGAGAACCTCGACGAGTACGAGCAGGCCATCGCGTTCTGCGACGAGCTGCTGGCCGGTACGCCCCAGCTTCCGCGACTCGACCGCGGGACCGAGGCCGAGGTCCACTATCTGAAGGCCAAGGCGGTCTTCTACCTGGACGACCTCGGCGGCGCGCTCTTCCTCGTTCGCCGCGGGCTCAAGACCGGGGGCGAGGTGGCGGTCTACCGCGCCTTCGAGGGACAGATCCTGTTCGAGCTGGGCCGCTTCGAGGAGGCCCGGCGCGCCCTCGACGTGGCCGTCCTCAACGACCCCGATTCCGGGCATGCGCTCTACCATTTCGCGCTCGTGCTCGAGCGCCTCGACCAGCCGGAAGAGGCGTTGCGCGCCTTCACGAAGGCCAACGCCCTGGACCCGGACCACTACCCGCTCCCCGCCGAGATCGACGAGGCCGCCTTCCGTCAGGCCGTCGCGGAGGCCCTGGACAACCTCCCCCGCTCGATCCGCGAGTACGTCGCGGACGTGCCCGTCTTGATCGACGACTATCCCTCCGAGGACCTGCTCGCCCAGGAGAACATCTCGCCGCAGATCCTGGGGCTCTACCTGGGCGTGCCGCGTACGCAGTCCGAAGTGACCGCGCAGCCGTCGCATCTCACCCAGGTGGTGCTCTTCAAGAAGAACCTCGAGAAGCTCTGCCGGGATCGCGACGACCTGATCGAGCAGATCCAGGTCACCGTTCGCCACGAGATCGGGCACCACCTCGGTCTGAGCGAAGAGGATCTCGAGCGCCTCGGCCTCGCCTAGCTCCAGCAGCCCCGCGACCCGCCGGGCGGGAAGCCATACAATCGGTACCGGCATGTCCGGTCTCATCGAGGCGCTCGCGTCGGTCGTCGGGCAGGACGGCTGTCTGAGCCGTCCGGAGGAGCTGCTCGTCTACGAGTGCGACGCGCTGACGCTCCACGCGGCGAAGCCGACGGCGGTGGTCTTCCCGCGCAGCACGGACGACGTCGTGCGCATCGTGGAGGCCTGCCGACGCTTCGGGACGCCCTTCGTGCCGCGGGGGGCGGGTACGGGGCTCTCCGGGGGCGCCACCGCCAACGAAGGCGCGGTCGTCGTCGAGTGCTCGCGGATGAACCGCATCCTCGAGCTGAACGCCGAGGACCGCTACGCCGTGGTCGAGCCGGGCGTCGTGAACGCGGACCTCTCGAAAGCGGCGCTGCCCTCGGGTCTCTTCTACGCGCCGGATCCTTCGAGTCAGCTCGCCTGCACCATCGGCGGCAACGTCGCCGAGAACTCCGGCGGACCGCACACCCTCAAGTACGGGGCCACCACCAACCACGTGCTGGCCCTCGAGCTCGTGCTGCCGAGCGGGGCGGTGGTGCAGCTGGGCTCCGCGACGGGCTGGACCGTGGGCTACGACTGGGTCGGCGCCGTCGTGGGCTCCGAGGGAACGCTCGGCATCGTCACGCAGGCGACGCTGCGCCTGGAGCCGATTCCCGAAGGCGTGGAGACGCTGTTGGGGATCTTCGCGGACGTCGTGGCCGCGTGCCGCACGGTGAGCGGAATCATCCAGTCCGGGCTCGTGCCCGCGGCCCTGGAAGTGATCGACCGCCGCACGATCGCGGCGGTGGAGGCGAGCGTCTACGCCGCCGGGCTGCCGCTGGACGCCGGTGCCGTGCTGATCGTCGAGCTGGACGGACCGGCGCCGGCGCTGCCGGCGCAGGTGGAGCGGGTGCGGGGGATCGCTGCGCGCGAGGGGGCGACGCGCGTCGAGGTCGCCCGCGACGACGCGGAGCGCCAGCGCTTCTGGCGCGCGCGCAAAGGGGCCTTCGGCGCCATGGGGCGCATGGCGCCCGACCTGTACGTGCACGACGCCGTCGTGCCCCGCGCGCGGCTGCCCGAGGTCATCGAGAAGGTGTGCGCGATCGGGGACCGCTACGGCCTCAAGCTCTCCAACGTGTTCCACGCCGGCGACGGGAATCTCCACCCCAACATCTCCTTCGATCGCCGCGACTCCGACGAGCTCGAGCGGGTGATCGCGGCCGGGGCCGAGATCCTCGAGACCTGCGTCGAAGCCGGCGGCGTCATCAGCGGCGAGCACGGGATCGGCAGCGAGAAGCGCGACTACATGGGGCTTCTCTTCAGCGAGGCCGATCTCGACGCGATGAAGCGCCTGCGCACCGTCTTCGATCCCGATGGAGTGTGCAACCCCGGGAAGATCTTTCCGACGACGCGTTTCTGTGTCGAATCGAACCCCCGCGCGCGCGGCTACGATCGCGTTCCCCTCGAGTCATGATCCCCCGAGAAGCCGTGCAGCGGATCGCTGCGGCCCTCGGCGAGGAGGCCGTGGAGGAGCACCCGGCCCGCGAACTCGACGGCCTGGCTGTGGCCGCG
Source organism: Myxococcales bacterium (assembly GCA_029863845.1). GTDB lineage: Bacteria > Myxococcota_A > UBA9160 > UBA9160 > SMWR01 > JACZXC01. The sequence continues at coordinate 4,519 of JAOTUO010000180.1, read as the reverse complement.
ACGCTCCGCCCCGCCGACGGCGAGGCCGTCGCACGCGCACTCGAGGCGGTCGGCGCCTGCGGGCTCGCCGCCGTGGTCAAGGGCGGGGGAAACCGCCTGGGCATCGGCAACCTCCCGAACCGGGAGGCGCTGTTCCTCGCGACGGAGCGGCTGTCCGGCGTCGATGAGTTCGAGCCGGCGGAAGGCGTCTGCCACGCGCGCGCGGGCACTCGCCTCGCCGCCGCCGACGCGATCGTCCGCCCCCATGGCTGGGAGATCCCCTTCGACGCGCCCGGCGAGACCGCCACCGTGGGCGGCGTGATCGCCGCCGCCGCCGTGGGTCCGCGCGCTCACGGCCACGGCCGGCCGCGCGACCTGGTGTTGGGACTCGAGGTCGCCCTGGCGTCCGGCCAGCGCACGCACTGCGGGGGCCGCGTCGTCAAGAACGTGACGGGCTACGACCTGAACAAGCTCTACACCGGGTCCTTCGGCAGCCTCGGTGTGATCGAGGGAGCGTGGCTGCGCCTGCGACCGCTCCCCGAGCGGACGGCGGTGTTCGAGGCGAGCGCCTCCCGCCTCGAGGGCGTGGGCGCGCGCGGGCTCGCGGCGGCGCGGCGGGCTACGGCGCGGGCGGTGGCGATCGCCGTCTCCGTGCGGGGCGCCGAGTGCGACGTCCGCTTCGCCATCGAGCTCGCGGGCGACGCGCCCAGCGTCGAGCGCGACGCCGCCTGGATCGAGGAGCACTGCGACGCGCGAGCCGCCGAAGCCGGCGCCGTGGATCGCATGCGGGCCCTCCAGGGCCGCGACGCCGAGGCCTTCGGGCTGCGCTTCCGGATCGACGCGCTTTCCTCCCGGCTGGAGCCGGTGCTGGCGCAGCTGTGCGGCCGCTGCACCAGCGTCCTCGTCTATCCGGGCCTCGGGCTCCTGTTCGCCGACCTGAGGCTCGATCGCGCCGACGCCGGCCAGGTGGATTCGGCCTTTCGCTTCGCCGCGCGCTCCGCGCGGGCGGGGGGAGGGAGCTTCGTCTGCGAATCGGCCCCCGCCTGGGCGAAGCAGGGACGTGACGTCTTCGGCGCCGCGGCGTCGGCGCTGCCCCTGATCGAATCCCTGAAGCAGCGCTTCGATCCGGGCCGGATCCTGAACCCGGGCCGCTTCGCGGGGGGCATCTGAGTGGACCCGGCGCGCCAGAGCTCGACGGAACGCTGGCGGGAGATCCTCGAGCGATCGCTCGACTGCGTCCACTGCGGTCTGTGCCTGCCGACCTGTCCCACCTACCGCGAGACCGGACGCGAGATCTCGTCGCCTCGGGGGCGCATCTACCTGCTGCGGGGGGTGGCCGAGGGAAGGATTCCGCTGGCGGCCGCGGTCGCCGAGGAGGCCTACCTGTGCCTCGGCTGCCGGGCCTGTGAGACGGCGTGCCCCTCGGGCGTTCGCTTCGGCTCGATGCTGGAGCTGTCCCGGGCTGAGGTGGAGGTCGCGCAGCTGCGCTCCGGCTGGGCCCGCCGCCTCGAGGGCTGGGCCCTGCGGAGCCTGGTGCCGCACCGCCGCCGGCTGCGACTGCTCTTCGACCTGCTCGCCGCGGTGCAGCGGTTGCGGCTCGACCGGCTCGCGCGGCCGCTGCTGCCGCGCCGGCTGCGCGAGCTGCACGCGCTGCTCCCGCCCATTCCCCCGAAGCGCGACCGGCGACCGCCTCCCGAGATCGTCCCCGCCCGAGGCGAGCGTCGCGGCCGCGTGGGCCTGCTCACGGGCTGCATCGCGGCCGAGGCCTTCGGCCACGTGAACCGGGCGACGCTGCGCGTCCTCGCCCGCAACGGCTTCGAGGTCGTCGTGCCGCGAGACCAGGGCTGCTGCGGAGCGCTGCACGCCCACGGCGGCGACCCGGAGACCGCGTCGGAGCTCGCCCGCCGCAACGTCGCCGCCTTCGGGCGGGCGGACGTGGAGGCGATCGTCGTGAACTCCGCGGGCTGCGGCGCGGCCATGCGCGAGGCGAACGCATGGATCGGGAGCGAGGCAGAGGCGTTCGCCGCGAAGGTCCGCGACGTGTCCGAGTTCCTCGACGCCGCGGGGCTGCAACCCCCCGGCGGCCGTTTCGAGGCGCGCGTGTGTTACGACGATCCGTGTCACCTGGTGCACGGGCAGGGCGTCGCGGAGGCGCCGCGCAACCTGCTGCGCCAGATCCCCGGCCTGAAGCTCGAGCCCCACGACGATCCCGCCGGCTGCTGCGGTGCCGCCGGGATCTACAACCTCACGCATCGAGAGATGTCGAACGCCGTCCTCGATCGCAAGCTGCGCGCGCTGGCAGCGGCGGATCCGGACGTCATCGCCACCGGGAACCCCGGTTGCCTGATGCAGCTGCGCGCCGGCGCCGCTCGCTTCAAACTGCGCGCGCGTGTCGTCCACCCGATCGAGCTGCTCGACGCGGCCTACGGGCCGGATGCGTGACTCGAGGCCGGCGCCGGCGCGTCGGGCCGTCGCCTACTTGTAGAGGAAGGCGTCCGGAGTCTCGCGCGGTTTCCGGATGCGCGGGAAGGCGCCGATGCTCAGATCCGTGAGCGAACCCTGGAGCACCAGGTCGAAGGGCAGGATCGACTCGCGACTCCGAACCAGTCCGTAGCGCTCCCGCATTCCCGTGTAGGTGTAGTCGGAATCGGCGCCGGCGCGGAGGTCGACGTCGTCGGCCAGGCCGAGGCGCACGCGCTCGAAGTAGACGTCGCGCTGCGCATCGGCGCCGAGCTGGTCGTCCGGGTCGACGAGCTCGTTGTGGAAGGAGGTCTCTTCGAGGCGCGAGACCAGGCGGGCGAGTCGATCGTCGGAGAGCTTCTCGCGCACGCGCTCGGGCGGATGCTCGTCGTCGCCACTGGGGCCGACGAAGCTCAGCTCGAGGACGCGGCCGCCGAGCAGCGTGACGCCCTCGGCGTGGAGCTCGCCGTTGGCCGCGTCGCCGTCGAGCAACCCGGGCCGTAGCCCGAGTCCCTGGGGACCCGCCAGCTGCGGGTTCTCGAGCAGGAAGCCGCGCGAGATGCGGATGTGAAGCGGCGTCGACTCCTCGATCTCCGCGCGCGCGAAGCGACCCGCGGCGCGGCCGGCGGGAGTTTCGGGGAAGTCGCGCGTCACCCGGCGGAACATCTGGTTGCGGACGTCGCGTCGGGGCTCCCGCGCGGCGATGTCGAGGGCCTGCTGCGCGGCCTTCTGCCGCAGCTCCCGGCGCCGATCGGGGTCGGGCTCCGGCCCCGACTCCGCGATCGCGAGGGCGCCCAGCCAGTTGTCGCGGCGCGCCTCGTAGGACTCGAGCCAGTCGCGCAGCTCTCCGGCGTGCAGTCCCTGCGGACTCCGGGCGAGGTAGCGGCGCGCGTGAACGCGGGCGGCCCGCCCTGCCTCGGGCCCGCGCCGGAAGGGCAGCTGGATCAGTCGGAGCGGCGTGGCCCCGATGCTCTGCGCCAGCGAAGGCAGACCCAGGATCCACTCGGCCGCGCGCGGCAGGCCGCGGTCGGGACCGCCGCGGTACCACGGACCGAGCAGCACCCAGCGCGCGCTGCGCCAGCGGTCCTCGCGCCGCGCCCGCTCGAAGGCGAGGTACGCGTTGCGCGTGGGGTCCAGCAACAGGGCGGAGGCGTGGCGCCCCATGTTGGTCTCCGCCGGGTCGCCGTCGGCGATCGCCTCGAGCTCCTGCCACAACGCCGACTCGTCGCCGGCCTCGCCGCGGCCCAGGGCCAGTGCGAAGCGCGCCTCGTCGGCGAGCGGGCCCGCGGGATCCGTCTCGAGGAGCGCGAGCGCCGCGGGGCGAGGGTCCGCCCCCGGATCGAGCAGCGCCTGCGCGAGGGCGAGGGCGCTCTCGGGATCGCCCTCCGAGGCGCCCTCCGGGACCGCCGAGACGCTCCGGCGCAGGTCGTCCCGCCGGGCAAGCAGCCTGCCGTCCGCGCGCGCTTTCACGCTCGAAGCCCCGGCGTCCCGCGGCGCGTGCCGCAGTGCGCGGTCGGCGTGGATGAGCGCCAGGCCCGGCGCGCCCGCGTCCAGGGCCCGCTCCGCCGTGCGCAGCGCCCGATCCCGCTTCAGCGCGTGCCAGCGGTTCTCGGACTTGCGGATCCGGCGCCGGATCTCGGGAACCTCCGGCGCATCGGGATTGAGTGCGACGAAGTGCTTCCAGTGCGCGAGCGCCTGGCGCTCCTGAAGCTGCATCGCCGGCCGTGTGTAGAGGTCGATCGCGTACTTGATGGCCGAGCTCGCCAGACGGTACGGGGCGACGGCCTGGGTCATGATGGAGCGGCCGATGGGCTCCGCCACCGCGTTGAACGCGCGCCCGACGGCCAGCACGCGCACGTCGCGCATGCGCGTGTTCGCGAGCTCCAGGGGGTCGTCGCGCTCGGCCTGCTCGAGCCGCGCCCGCAGAGCGGGGTCGAGGTCGTCCACCTTCAGCAGCGCCTGCGTCGCTTCCCGGTAGCGTCGCGGGTCGTCGAGCATGGCGTTGACGAGATCGGCGGACACCGGCCCGAGCCCGGTCGGGGGCTCCTCGGCGGCGAGCAGCACCGTGTCGATCGCGGCG
>JAOTUO010000179.1 GCA_029863845.1 Myxococcales bacterium | reverse complement strand
ACGCATGGAGGGCACGGTCGAGCTGAGCGACGGGCGCTCGCTCGGACTGGCCGAGTACGGCGCGCCCGACGGGGACGCGATCTTCTGGTTCCACGGCACTCCCGGCGGGCGCCGCCAGATTCCGCCCCTGGCGCGCCGCATCGCCCTCGAACGCGGGCTCCGCTTGATCGGCGTCGAGCGCCCGGGGGTGGGCAAGTCGACGCCCCACCTGCACGAATCGGTGGTCCACGCGGCCGGCGACATCGAGCAGATCGCCGACCGGCTCAACGTCGATCGCTTCGGAATCGTGGGCCTGTCCGGCGGCGGGCCCTACGTGTTGGCCTGCGCGCACGAACTCCCGGAGCGGGTCGTCGCGGGAGCCGTGCTGGGGGGAGTCGCGCCCACGTGCGGCGACGAGGCCGCGCCCGGAGGAGCCGCAGCGCTGGCCCGGCGCCTGCGAGTGCCCCTGGAGGCCGTCCACCGGCCCCTGGGCCACGTCGTCTGGGCGCTGAGCTACGCCCTGCGCCCGCTGGCCTCGCAGGCCTTCGACCTGTTCATCAGCACGATGCCCCAGGGCGACCAGAACGTCATGTACCGGCCGGAGATGAAAGAGATGTTTCTCGACGACATGCTGCGTGCGTCTCGGTTGCAGCTGCACGCACCGATCTACGACATGGTCCTGTTCGCGAGACCGTGGGGCTTCTCGCTGCGCGACATCCGCGTACCGATCCGCTTCTGGCACGGCGACGCCGACCACATCGTGCCCCTGGCGCACGGCGAACATCAAGCCGGACTCGTGCCCGATTCCGATCTCGTGGTCCGGCCGGACGAGGGGCACATGGGCAGCCTCGACGCCGCCGAGCACATCCTCGATACGATCCTGGACCTCTGGCAGGCTGCGGAAGAACGCCGACCCGCTCGAGCGTAGGAGCATCGCCATGGCACTGGTCGTCAGCGAGAAGGTCCGCCCGAACGTGACCGTCATCCGGCTCAACCGGCCCGAGCGCCTCAACGCCATGTCCTTCGAGCTCGTCAGCGAATTCTGCGACGTCTGTGAGAAGGTGGGCGCCGACAACGGCTGCTGGGTCGTCGTCCTCACCGGCGAGGGGCGAGGCTTCTGCTCGGGACTCGACCTGGAGGATCCCGGCGTGATCCCCGGCATCGACGAGATGGCGCTCTCTCGCGTGGGAATGCTGGCGATGTCCCACTTCTCCCAGGTCGTTCCGGCCCTGCGCGCCATGCCCCAGCCCGTCATCGCCGCCATCAACGGCTGTGCGTACGGCGGCGGCCTGTGTCTGAGCCTGGGGGCGGACCTCCGCTTCTGCGCGGAGTCGGCCGTCTTCAACGCCACCGGGATCGTCAACGGCCTGACGAGCACCGAGCTCGGCGCCAGCTATCTGCTGCCCCGCACCGTCGGCGTGTCGCGCTCCAACGACATGCTGCTCACGGGCTGCAAGGTGGACGCCCGGGATGCGGAGCGCATGGGTCTCGTCTCCCGCGTGTACCCCGACGACGAGGTCCTGGACCGCGCGATCGAAGCCGCAGAGCAGATGTGCGAGTTCAGCGCGTTCGGTCTCCAGATGACCAAGAAGGTGTGCTGGACCAATCTGGAGGCCGCGAGTCTAGCCGCGGCCATCGACCTCGAAGACCGCAACCAGCTCATCCTCGGCAACACCGAGAACCTCGTGGAGTGCATCACCGCGCGCAGGGAGAAGCGCAAGCCGGTCTACACCGACCTTCCGCGCACCGATCTGGGAACGGACTCGGCGTAGCCGCGGTCGCTCGACGAGTCGAAGTGAGGGATGGACTCGCGGAACCTAGCTGCCGTCTGCCGCCGAGGCTTCCAGCTTGCGAACGGGAGCTGGCGCCGGCATCGCAGCCGCCGGCGCTTTGCGATCGCCCCTGCGGGCGGCCAGCGCCTCGACGCTGTCGCGGGCGCGAGCGACGGCGTTCTCGCGGGTGACCTCGTGGCGCCGCCTGCCTTCGTCCAGATGCTCCGCTCGGTCTCGGCTCCAGTGGTGACGCTTTCGCCGCTTGAAGAGCCCGCGCAGCAGCATCGCCAGCATGGGCCGGCGGAGCAGCAGCCGGGCCGTGCCGCTGATGTCGTCCTCGCAGATCCGAATCGTGAAGTCCCAGTTCACCGGGTCGCGGATCGCGCCCACGATGACGATCTCGTCGTCCACGCGGACGATCTCGTACTCGCGGAAATCCATCACGAGTTCCTTGCGGCCGAGACCACGAGAACGGAGCCGCATGCCATTCACTCCTTCCGCTTGTCCGTCCCGGGTCGCGCCGACGAAGCGTTCGGCCCCAGGCCGCCGGTGGCGCCACACCGTGGAATTGGCTAGTCACAAACTAACGAACGATCGTTAGTTTCGCATCCCCCCGCCGGGAGGTCAAACTCAGCTTGGTCCAGAAGCCCGGTCTTTCGAGCACGCGGCGCGAGTTTCTCGTGGCGACGGGGGTGGCGGCGCTGGCCACGAGTGGGCTTCCCCTGTTCCACTTCCGGCGCGATGCCGCGGCCGCCCCGACGACGGTGAAGCTCGGCAGCTGGGAAGACCTCTACCGTGAGCGCTGGACCTGGGATCGGGTCGTCAAGGGCTCCCACGGCTGGGCCAACTGCCGCAGCGCGTGCGCGTGGGACCTCTTCGTGAAGGACGGCGTCGTGGTCCGCGAGGAGCAGAGCGCCCCCTACACGGCCTCGGAGCCGGGCGTCCCGGACTTCAACCCCCGCGGCTGCCAGAAGGGCGCCTGCTACACGGACGTCATGTACGGCCCCAGCCGGCTCACGGTCCCGCTCAAGCGTGTCGGGGAGCGGGGCTCGGGCCGCTGGGAGCCCATCGGCTGGGAGCAGGCCGTGTCCGAGATCGCCGACCGGATGCTGCGCATCGCCGAGCAGCACGGCACGGACACCCTCTACCAGGACCTGGGGCCCAACTTCGACCAGGGGGCCACCACGGTCGGACGCTTCAAGTTCCAGATGAAGGCCGGCGGGATGTTCGCCGACATGTGGGCGGAAATCGGAGATCTCAACATCGGCGGCACGCTCACGCTCGGATTCGCCCACGCCGGGGGCTCGAGCGACGAGTGGTTCCTCTCCGACTACCAAGTGGTCTGGATGATGAACCCCTCGGTGACCCAGATCTCCGACGCCCACTTCCTCTTCGAGGGCCGCTACAACGGCGCCGAGCTCGTCGTGATCGACCCCCAGTACACGGCCACCGCCGTGCACGCCGACCAGTGGCTTCCGCTGCGCACGGGCAGCGACGCGGCCCTGGGCCTGGCGGTGGCCCGACACATCTGGGAGAGCGGGCATCTCGACGTGGACGCCGTGCGCGAGCAGACGGACTTCCCCCTGCTCGTCCGCCTCGACACCGGGCGCTTCCTGCGCGGCCGCAACCGGATGGCCGACGCCGAGGAGCGGGGGCAGGCGGACCTGCTCTACCTGTGGAACCCGGAGCGGGGCGCTCCCGAGCCCGCGCCGGGCAGCCCCGGCGCCGACAGCGGCAAGCTCATCGTGGAGGGCTTCACGCCGCCCATCGAGGGCCACTTCCGCGTGACCCTGATCGACGGCCGCAGCGTCGGTGTGGCAACGGTGGGCAGCCTCGTGAAGGAGCAGCTCGACCCGTGGACCTTCGCCGAGGCTTCCCGGTTGACGGGGCTCGCACCCGGGATCGTGAAGCGATTCGCGCGGGGCTTCGCGGAAGCGGAGCGGCCGATGATCCTGTCGAGCTGGGGCTCCAATCGCTTCCTCCACTCCGACCTCATGAACCGCACCAAGCTCCTGTGCCTGGCCATGAAGGGAGCCATCGGCAAGAAGGGGGCCGGCTACCAGGCCACGGGCCTGATCGACATGGCGGGCTTCGGCTCGTCGCTTCAGCTGAATCGCAGCGGCTGGCTCGGGCGGCTCGAGGTGATGGCCGGCATGGCCAGCCCGAGCGAGCTCTTCGAGATCGTGGTCGACCTGGCCAAGGAGCGGAAGAGCCGGGCGGGCGTGCTGCGGGAGCTGGTCGAGAAGGGCGAAGAGCGGATCTGCGCTACCAGCGTCTCGCAGCTCGACTATCACCACCAGGGCATCCGACAGCGCCTCGCCCAGGAGGTGGAGGGCCTCTATCCCCGGCCCCTCGACGACTACGTGCGCGAGGCCGAGGCGAAGGGGTGGCAGCCCCGACTGCCGCGCGGAGGCCCGCCCCGGATCTACATCACCGGCGGCAGCAACCTGCTGCGCCGCTCCAACCAGACCCAGGCGATGCTCGACAACTTCTGGCCGGCGCTCGAGCTCGTGGTGGGCATCGACCAGAGGATGAACTTCACCCTGATGCACGCGGACTACATCCTGCCGGCCGCGGGCTGGTACGAGAAGCCCGGCATCAAGTACACCATGTCGTACATCCCCTACCTCCACTACTGCGACGCGGCGGTGGCGCCCCTGGGCGATTCCAAGGACGAGTGGGAGATCTTCTGGCTGCTCACGCAGAAGATCGAGGAGCTGGCCCGGAGCCGCGGCACGCCCGTCTTCGACGGGTGCGGCAAGGGCCCCGTGGACTGGAAGCAGCTCCACCAGCAGTACTCCTGCCAGGGGGAGTACGGGCCGAAGGACGCCGAAAAGGTCACCCAGTCCATCATCGACACGAGCCCCTCGGCCGCCGGCATGCAGATCTCGAACCTCAAGCGCACGGGTGTGGAGAAGTTCAAGAACACGGGCCTCGACATCAGTCCCACCCATCTCTACAACCCCGACTGGCAGGGAGAGGGCGTGCTCTCCCCCTTCGCGCACATGACCAAGTACAAGTGGCGCTGGCCCACCCTCACCGGCCGCCAGCAGTTCTACCTCGACCACCCCTGGTTCCTGGAGGCCGGCGAATCGCTCCCCACCCACAAGGAGAGCCCCAAGGCCGGCGGGGACTACCCCTTCCAGCTCATCTCGTGCCACAGCCGCTGGAGCATCCACAGCACGTGGCGCGACACGCCACTGCTGCTGAGGCTTCAGCGCGGTGAGCCCATCATCTACCTCAACACGGACGAGGCGAAGACACTGGGGATCGAGGACGGCGGGTGGTCCGAGCTCTACAACGATCTGGGCCGGATGCGCATGCGCGTCAAGGTCTCGAGCATGGTCCGACCCGGCGTGGCCTACTACTTCCACGGCTGGGACCCCACCCAGTTCCCCGACCACAAGAGCTACAAGTGGCTCATTCCCGGCATCATGAAGCCCCTGCACTGGGCCGGCGGCGAGGGACACATCCGCTTCGGCATCAACCACCTGGAACCCGGCTCCTTCGTGCAGGACACGCGCGTCGGTCTCCGACCCTGGCGGGAGCCCGATGCCCGGGCCTGACGCCGCCTCCGCGGCGCTTCCCTTCGTGGCCTGGTCCCGGGTGTGGAGCCCCCTGCCGTCGGAGGCGCAGCGCGCCGAAGCCTGGGAGGCGCTGGCGCTGCCGGGCCCCTACGAGCGCTACCGCGCCGACTTCTGGGGCACCTTCCACGCGGGAGCCCCGTCGCCCAGGGTGCCGCTCCTGCTCCACGCCGCCCTCGGCCGGGAGGGCACGGCCGTGCGCGAAGACTGGATGCGCGTGATCGCCCACCTCCAGCTGCGCTGGAACGAGACGCATCTGCCCCCCGACCACCTGGGCGCCGACTGCGAGATCTACGCGTGCGCGATCGAACGCGGCGAGCCCGTGCTGGTCGAAGAGCTGCGCCGCCGCTACCTGCTGCCGTGGTGCGAAGTCGCGAGGTCGCGACTCGAATCCGGAGAGGACGCCCTCGCCACCCTGCCCGAGCGCTTCGCGGCAGACGTCGGAGCCGTTCGCATCACCTGAAACCCGGGTCCCGACACTCCGAAGCCCCACGGTCCGGATCGCAATGAACGGGGATGGCATGCGGGAAGAGCGGAAAGAGGGGCGGGAGATCACTCCCGCCTACGCGAATTACGTCCTCGGCGTGCTCTTCACGGTCTACGTGATCAACTTCATCGACCGGCAGGTGCTCGCGGTCTTCATCGGACCCGTCAAAGAGGAGTTCGGCGTCTCCGACACGGCGATGGGCCTGCTGGTCGGCTTCGCCTTCGCGCTCTTCTACACCTTCGCCGGCATTCCGATCGCGCGCTGGGCGGACCGCGGGAACCGGCGCTCGATCATCGCCGTCGGCCTCGCCGTCTGGAGCGCGATGACGGCGGTGTGCGGCCTCACCGTCAGCTTCGTGCAGCTCGCCCTGGCACGGGTCGGGGTCGGGGTCGGCGAGGCCGCGGGGAGCCCCCCGGCGCACTCGCTGATCTCGGACTACTTCCCGCCGGAGAAGCGGGCCACCGCGCTGGGCATCTACGCGTGGGGTGTGTACGTCGGGTCGGCCCTCGCCTACCTGGGCGGCGGGTACCTGAGGACCTACTTCGACTGGCGGACGGCCTTTCTCTGCCTGGGGATCCCGGGTCTGGCGTTCGCCCTGCTCGTGCGCCTGACGGTTCGCGAGCCACCGCGCGGCTACTCCGAGCGGGGAGCCGGTCCGGCCCACGAGACCACGTTCCGGGAGACGCTGCGCCACCTGCTCGGCAGTCGCTCCTGGACGTATCTGGTGGCGGGCTCCTGCTTCCTGTCGCTGACCGGCTACGGCGTTCTCATGTGGGGCTACGAGTTCTTCGGGCGCATCCACGGGATGTCACCCGTCGAGATCGGCGTCTGGATGGGCCTGATCGTCGGGCTCGGGGGAAGCGGCGGTACCTATCTGGGCGGGGTGCTGTCCGATCGACTCGGCGGGCGCGACCCGAGCTGGTACATGCGCCTCTCGGCCATCGTCAGCCTGATCGGGATTCCCTTCGCGTTCGCCTTCCTGCTCGCCGGCTCGAGCCGGATGTCGCTGGCCTGCTTCTTCCCGTACTACGTGCTCTCGAACATGTACGTTCCGGCGATGTTCACCATCAACCAGAACCTGGCCAAGCTGCGCATGCGCGCCACCGCCGCGGCGATCCTGCTCTTCATCGTCAACATCGTCGGCGCGGGGATGGGACCCTTCCTGGTCGGCTTGCTGAACGATCTGTACGCGGACCGTTACGGCATCGAGGCGATCCGCTACTCCCTGGTCACGCTCGCGACGACGGGCGTGCTGGGCGCACTCTGCTTCTACGCGTCGAGCCGCCATCTGGTGGAGGACCTCGGCAGACGGCTTACAAATGCTGACCGCGGATAGAGATTCGGTCAGAGAGTGGCCCTACCGACGTCGAGATGTTCCCTCCAACTCGACCTCGACACTGGCTTCGCTGCGATTGCCCGAGTAGTCCTCGGCAAAAACGGTGATATGATGCATCCGCCCGCATCGCACTTCAGGCAGACGTGATCTTGATAGACCCCTCAGCCAACCGCCCCAGCACGCGTCGGCTGACCCACTCGATGGCGAAGAAACCCGCGGCCCCGATTGATAGCAACACGATCTGATAGCCGACGTAGCCCGGAAAGACGTCTTCCCAACCCGACCAGACCGCATGCGCAACGTTGATGTTCGCCGCCGGCGGCGTCACGAATCGACAAAGCTGCTGGAGCGCGATGAAAGCCAGGATGGCCCGCCACCAGCTGTGGCGCGGCATGCCGAAGCGCGTCAGCCCGAGCGCGCCCACGGCGAGGCCGCCCGCGTGGGTGAGGAGCGAGGTGGGGATGAACTCGCCCCCGCCCGCAACGTCGAGCAGCCACAGCGCGTCGCCCATGGCGAGCCAGAGAAAGCCTACGGCGTTCACGGTAGGCAGACGCGCGAGCAACCCCGTACCCACGCAGACGGCGCCGAGGTGGCAGGCCCAGAGGAGGTCCTCCGGATGGCCGTGCAGCACGTGATGGCTGGCGTGGACGGCGTAGAAGGCGAGGGCGAGGGCGCCCCAGGCGCGGGAGGGCGGGGGCCGCGCGGGGGGCGCCGGCGGCGCACGTTCGTCGTGGATGGGATCCGGAACCCTGCGAGGCACGGCGGCCCGCCGGCTCACCGCAGACGTTGCGTGAGGTCGGCCACCTGCTGCGCTACCACGCCCCCGACGAAGTGGAACTCCAGGTAGGCACGCGCTACGGCGGCGGGGTCCGAGATCTCCGAGCGGACCTCGTTCACTCCGATGTAGCCCCTGCCGTCGCGAAAACCCACGGTGAGGGTTTCACCGCGGAGCAGGCCGCGGCTCGCGATCTTCTCGGTCGCGGGGAGACCCTCGATTCCGAAGAGGAAGAAGTCGCGATCGAACTGCCACTTCGGAACGTATGGCGAGAGCGAGTCGATCCGGAACTCCCACTCCCCCTGCTCCAGCATTGTGGCCAGCGATCCGCGGCGAATCAGCGCGGCGTTCTCCGCATCGCCGGAGACGAGGCGCACGCGCGCCAGCTTCATGTTGAGCTTCTCGGTTCCGAAGCCGATCGAGAGGTCGACGAGCGGGGATCCTGGCCTCTCGGGGGTGAGATTGGCCCCCTCCAGGTGATCGGTCACCTGCACGAAGATGTTCGCCAGACGGGCGCTGAGCGCCGGGTCGCGCACGGCCTCGACCATGCCTTCGAGGGTGAGCGCAGTCTCCTCTGACTTGCCGTTCTTGAGCACCACCTCGTAGGGCGCGAAGACGGCGGAGACCACCTCGTCGCGCACGGTCGGGTGAGGGTGAAGCCTGGCCGTGAAGCTGTTGGCCGTCTTG
>JAOTUO010000178.1 GCA_029863845.1 Myxococcales bacterium | reverse complement strand
GAAAGCAGGGTTCCGTTGGGCAGCGTCACGTCGGCGCCATCGAAGGTCCGGACCGTGCTCGAACGAATGCCGATCCGGGAGACCTTGCCCTTGACGGATCCGACCTCCACCGCGTCGCCCACCTGCACCGGACGTTCGAAAATCAGGATCAGGCCGGAGACGAAGTTGTTGACGACGTTCTGCAGGCCGAAGCCAAGGCCGACGCCGAAGGCGCCGAGCAGGACCGTGATCCGATCCATGCCGAGGCCCATGGCCCCGACGGCCACCAGGAAGCCCAGCAGGAGGACGCCGTAGCGCACGATCGTCGAGATGGCGTATGCCCCGCCGCGACCAATCCCTACGCGGGGGTAGACGTCCTCATCGAGGAGGGTGGTGACGAGGCGCGCCAGGTAGACCGCAGCGAGGATGGTGGCCCCGAAGGCCAGCACGTCGGCCAGGGAGAGCGAGAGCGCACCCGCCTCGAGCTTTGCGAGGAGCACAGCCCGCAAGCCGTTCTGGATGGGATCGAGCAGCGCGAAGAGATTGAGCGTGGCGAGAGCCCACGCGGCGAGAGCGGCGATTCGCAGAGCCGACTTGCTCCGTTGAACGATCGTGTCGCGACGGTCGCGCACAGCCCGAAGCGTCTGCGCGATTCGGCTGCGCGCGGCGAGCCCGAGCGCAGCACCAGCGACGCGCACGACGGCCAGGAGAAAGACCGCGAGGTAGGCGCTCTGCAACGTCCCGCTGCCGAGCAGCACCCCGAGGCGCACGAAACCTGCGACGGTGGCAAGCGCGGCGACGCTCACGACCAGCAGGGCACCCCGGAGCGCCAGGCCCACGCCAGCACGCCAGCGATCCGGCGGCTGAGGTTCGACCGCGACGGCTTTCCGCGCGGAGTGTAGAACCCAGCCGACGATCGCGAGCGCGGCGATCATCTCGACGATGAACAGCAGGCGCGCGGCGACGGGAGCGGCCTCGACCAGATCTCGCAACTTGTCCACCACGTACAGGGCACCGAGACCCAGGAGCGGCGACCGCATGGGCGCGTCGACCAGAGGCAGGACGAGCCGGAGGACGGGGACGATCAGAAGCAGGCCCACCAGATCGTTCATCGCAGGCGGCGTCGAGACGTAGAGCCAGGGAGTCGCCAGCAAGGTCAGCAGCAGCGCCAGCGAGAACGGCCGCTCGAGGACCGCGATTCCGGGAGCCTCGATGGTGGCGTCCACGGTTCCCGAGCCGATGCGACCGCGCATGCCTCGCAACAGCAGGCCGATCGCGATCAGGAGCAGGAGCTGGAAGACGACGCGATCCGCTTCCGATCTCCAAACCGAAGCGATGGCCGCGACTTGCCGCTCGATCTCCTGTTGCACATTCGACAGGAGCTGCTGGACCGACGCCTCCCGCAGCGCCGGGCTCCAGAGCGGGTCGGCTTCGCGCCGGACCAGCTGCGTCAGTAGTCCCTGCCGTTCGGTCTCGATGCGCGCCAGCGCCTCCTGAACGGCCTCGCGCACGCGCCCCACCTGCCCGAGCAGCCCCAGAGCTCGGTCGCGAAGGCGCCCGAGGTCGTCCCGGGCCTTCCGGGCGTTCTCGAAAGTGTCGCGTGCCAGCGCGACGATCTCGTTGGGGGCCCGTGCGTCACGGGCCCCCTGTGTCGTTCGCTCCCACAGGTTGACGCTCGTGTCGAGGCGACGGATCTCCTGCTCGAAGACGCCGGTCTGGCTTCCCAGCTGGTCGGCCCAGTTCTCGAGCGGTCGATCGAACTCCCGCCATTCCCGCTCGATCTCGTCGAGGGTGTCCAGCGAGGCGGCGCTCTGCAGCGCGCGGCGGAGGTTCGCGAGATCCTGTGCGATCTTGGCCTCGCGCTCGGCCAGCCCTGCCGCGATCGGGTCGAGCGACGCCGATCGCTCGAGCAGAGCGGCGGTCGCTCGCAGTGACGAGGCCTCGGCCGCGGACCGCGCGGGGATGTCCGAGGCTGGAATCGGCTGCGGAGCGGGCGGAGCGGCTTCGGACGGCGGAGTGGGCGGAGCGGCTTCGGGTGCCGGTTCCTCGGCCCACCCCTGCGTGGCGACCGAGAGCGCTGCGAGCGTGGCCAGGGCAAATCGGAGCCTCGGGCGGGAGCGACGGGGGCCCGCCGCCTCGATCCGGATCCTGCTGACGACACCCCTGCTCATGGCTCTGGCCCCCTTTTGCGCATCCTTTGGACGACCGCCCCCTGTCACTCCATGCCCCATCCCGTCACCCATTACAAGAACTTGAGCCGTCTTGCCTGATATGACTATGAGAAGATGGTCCGGCTCGATCTGAAATTTCACAGGCAGCGCTAGCGACTCAATTCGCGTAAGGTGGGATTCGGGTTCGACGTCGCTCGGGCGCGAAGCCTCGTCTCACGCCGGAAGCTTCCGGAAGGCTCAGAGCTTTGCCCCGCAGAACTTGCAGAATTCCGCATCGGCGTCGTGACCTTCCCTCGAGCAGTGGGTGCAGGCTTCGGTCGTCACCCTTCTGGGTGCGCGCGCGATCTCGGCTGAGACGATGCCGGTGGGAACAGCGATGATACAGTAGCCGAGGATCATGACGAAGGCGGAGAGGATCTGGCCAGGAGTCGTCTGGGGGGTGATGTCGCCGTAGCCCACGGTCGTCAGGGTGACGATCGCCCAATAGACGCCGCGTGGAACGCTCGTGAACCCGCTTTCCTCGCCCTCGATCAGGTACATCAGCGCGCCAAGGATCGTGACCGTCCCCAGGATCCAGCCGAGGAACACCGTGATCTTGTGACGGCTCGCGCGGAGCGCCCAGAAGAGCTGATTGCCCTCGCTCACGAAGTGCGTGAGCTTCAAGATACGGAAGAGCCGCATCAGCCGCAGTCCGCGGATCACGAGCAGCGACTGCGAGCCCGGCAGGAAGAGGCTCGCGTAGGTGGGAAGGATCGCGAGCAGATCGACCAGGCCGAAGAAGCTCCGTGCGTAGCGAATCGGCTGCTTCACGCACAGCAGCCGCAGGACGTATTCGATGGTGAAGACGAGGGTGAAGCCCCACTCCACGCGGCGCAGCATCGGGCCGTTGGAAGCACGTACGCTCACGATCGTCTCGAGCAGCACGGCTACGACGCTCAGCAGGATCAGCCACAGGAGAGCGAGGTCGAAGGCCCGGCCGGCCGGCGTCTCCGCCTCGAAGATCACCGCGTGAAGCTGGCGTCGCCAATGCGCTTCCGGTCTCTCGATCGCCCGTCTCGCCACTTGGTTACACGCTCCGGCCCCGCCGCTGCTAGCGATCGAGCGCGGGCTCCCCGGGCTTCGCGCCCGGTTTGGCCGGGTCCGCAGGCACCTTCTCGGCGCCCAGCCAACACCCCTGCGCTTCGATGGGCCCGCCCGGCGAGTGGGCCGTTTCGAACCGGCACACGACGCCGGTGGTCCGATCGACGCGGTAGGCCGTGCTGCGGTTCGTTCCCGGGAAGCCCGCCGCGACGTGCAGCTCGAAGCGCTCCTCGGTCGCGTTCGCGCCAGCGTACACGGGCCCCGCGCAACCGCGAGGCTCGGGGGCTTCCTTGGCGAGGAACATGAAGGCACACATTTCGCCGGTCCGGGTGTGCATGCGGTAGAGGGTTGCGGTTCCGGGCGGTCGCTCGCCGCGCGCCAGTGCGGCGCGGTAGAGCGACGCCGGCGGCGCCCCGGTCGGGGACACCCCGTCCCGGGGCGCGCCAGTGTCCCCGCCTGCGCCGGCCGGGTTTCCGCTGGTCAGCGGCCACGCGAGGACGAGGCCCGCGGCCGCTGCGGCGAGACGGCGGTCGATACGTCTGACCCGAACCTGAACACCCATCCGATCCAGATCCCCTCGCGGGGGCGGCCCCGCTCTCCCTCCGGGTACGCGGCCTGCCTGGCCTGCCCGGCGGTGACTGGTTGGAGGCGAACTCTACCACCTTGCCCGCCCGGCACGACGCCCGGCGATACATTCAGAATCGTGCTTCTTGATCTCTTCGGCGAGCGAACGGGGCGCCATGCCGACCTCGCGCTGGCCGTGAATCGGCGCCTGGCCGACCGAGGCATCGAGATCCCGTTTCCCCAGCGCGACCTCCATCTGCGGTCGATCGCCCCCGAGCGGCGGAATTCGTCCCAGTCAGTAGGAGCGGGCGAGGGGTCAGCCTAGAATCTGTCGCTTCGCGGAAGACCTCGGGCCGCGAGCGGCGCTGGGACAGGCCGCCGAGATGGATTGTCCGGAAAGCGAACCGCCCGTGACCGTTACGAGAGGAGCCGGCGATGACCACCGCTGACATGCGCGTCGCTGCTCCCGGTCGCTCCGTCGAGGAGGTGGAGCGGACCGCGGCCAGATGAGGTGAAGGCGAGCAGCGATGCCCCCGAGGCAAAAAGGACCTTCGAGGGTCTTCCGCTCGTGACCGCGGACGGTCACACAAGGGCGAGCACCGGGATTGGTCCTCGTGGCGGCCCGGAAGATCGCGGTTCGTCGAACGACCAGCGATCAAGCCGGGAGCGCAGCGGGGCGGATGCCCATGGGGGGGATCCCCACCGAGCGCTGGTCGAACGCGTTCAACGGGAGGTGCCTTACGCGACGACTGCATTCAGTGAATTGGTCGACACGCTGGGTTCCTCGGTATTCGCGCGTGCCCGGCGCATCCTCGGATCGTCGGAGGACGCCGAGGACGCCCTTCAGGAGGTCTTCCTACGGGTCTTCCGTTCGATCGCCGAATTCCGCTTCGACCGCCCCTTCGTGCATTGGCTTCAGGTCATCACGCTCAACACCTGCCGCCAGGGTCATGGCTGCCGTGGGCCGCACAACCAGTGCGCAAGCGGTCTAGGTCCGAGGACGCGCCTCGAGGGCGGTCTGATGCTCGAGGTCCATGGCTCGTCCGTGGTCCGTCTCGTGATCGGTGCTGCCCGAGCCTCAGGGAACCCGTTCCTGCGGCAAATCGGCATCTCCACGAAATGAAGCGCTCTTGCGACGATCCGCGATCTCTGGGGCGCAATCCTCTGCCCCTCCTCGTGCTGGCTCCGATACTCGGTCTCGCGCTGGCTGCCGCGTCTCCCGCACGGGCCGCAGAGGAGTTGGGGGCGCTCTGGTTCACCGCACAGCTCCACGCCCCGCTCACCGACCGGCTCTCCGCGCACCTCCTGCTGCAGCCGAGGATTGGCGACGACTTCTCCGAGCTCGCGCGCATCGTGGTGCGCCCTTGGCTCCAGGCCTCGTTTTCGCACGGCCTCGCTGGAGCACTCGGCTACGACGCGCACGTCATCGTGAAGCACCGCTCGCTGCTCGAGCAGCGGGCCTGGCAGCAGCTCTCCTTCCGGCACTCGTGGGCACCCACGCGAGCCAACGCGCGTTTCCGGCTCGAGCAGCGCTTCTTCGAGGGCAGCAACGAAGTGGCCCTGCGAGCGCGGTTTCTGATCGGGTTCGCCGTCCCACTTTCGTGGTCCGTGGAGCTTGTCGCAAGGAACGAGTTCTTCGTGAACCTGAACGAGACCGGTGTCATTCGCCGGACGGGCTATCGAGAGAACCGGCTCTTCGGGGGCTTCGCCCGTCGCCTCGGTGGCCGGACGCGGGGGGAGGTGGGTTACCAGATGCAGTGGGTTGGCCTACCAGGCTCGGACCTGGTCAATCACACGTTGATGCTTGGGCTCGCCGTCGACCTCCCGTCCCTGCAGGACCTCTGGAGGAGCCGGAGCTCTCGAGTTCATCAGCGTCGATTCAAGGGATCTTGATCCCTAGGTTGAAGGTTCGATTCCTTCCGCGCTCACCACCCACCCACCACCGTCGACGGGCTATTCGGGCGGCGGGATCGCGGCACTCGATTTGGACGGCACGCGGAACACGACCGCGTAGAAGACCGGCAGCACCACCATCATGAGCACCGTGGCGAAGATGAGGCCGAAGATGATGGTGACGGCCATCGCCACGAAGAAGGCATCCAGGAGCAGCGGGATCATGCCGAGCGCCGTGGTGGAGGCCGGGCGTCGTCGTTCGTGTTTGCACCGACGCCGAGCCTGGCTGGCGCGCGCTGTCCGTTCTGCCGCGGGAGCTCCCCTTCGGGCGCGCCGCGGCGTTCGCACGACCAAGCGTCGAGCGCGAAAACGAAGAGAACGAGCGCCGGGAGCTCGTTCGCCCCGAGGGAACCTGACCCTCCGCAGTCGCAGCACCCGTTGATTGGAGGCGCAGCCTCCGGACCCCGAGGATAGCGACGCCCCGTCCCCGAAACGCCTCGCGGACTTCGCCATTGGCCTTTCCCCAGTCGTGGCCGGTAGTTGCGAGGGATATCCGAAGTCGGCGAGGTATCTCGGCATAAAGCTTGCTTGATACTGCCCCCCGGGCGGACGTCCGGAGAGGAAGACAGGAAATCGAGATTTGAAAGTTATCTGGGAAATCTCACTTTCTATCTTTGCCCTGTAGAGGAGGTTGAAATGAATGCCACGATCAAAAACGTTGGGCGGGCCCTGACCGTACTGCTTCTGGGGCTGTTTGTGCTCGGCGCTGCTGCTCAGGAGAACCTGCGCGCGACGCTTTTCACCCAAACCGATGAAGCACTGAAGGCGGCCAACGCGGCGCGTGCGAACGTGCTCGCGCCAAAGAACTACGCTGACGCAGCGGAGCATTACCGGGACGCTGAGGAAAAGCTCGAACGTGGTGGCAGCATCGAGAGCATCAAGAAGGATCTCGCGGACGCCGCGAAGTCGCTGCGCAAGGCCGTCGACGCGACTCGCCTGGCCGGCGTCACGCTGACGTCTGCCATCCAGGCGCGCAACGACGCCGAGGAGGCCAATGCCAAGCAGTTTGCCGCCAAGGAATGGCAGGCCGCCGAAGAGAAATTTGCATCGGCCGCGATGCGCCTCGAAGACGGCAACGTGAATTCCGCGCGCTCGCGGGCAGTCGACGCCGAGAAGCGTTATCGCACTGCTGAGCTTGCGGCAATCAAAGCGAACTATCTCGATGAAACGCGGCGTTTGATCAAGCAGGCGGACAAAGACGGCGTGGAAAAATACGCACCCAAGACGCTGGCCAAGGCCGAGGCATTGCTCGCACAGGCCGAGAAAGCGCTGAACGAGAACCGTTATGACACGGACGAGCCCCGCAGTCTGGCCCGTCAGGCCAAGTACGAGGTGAAGCACGCGATGTACCTGGCCCGCGCCCTGAAACCGGTGCGTGACCGGGACGTCAGCCTGGAAAGCTTTGCGCTGGCGAGTGAAAAGCCAATCGAAAAAATTTCCGCGACCGTGGACCTGGTGGCGGAGTTGGACGAAGGTTACGACGGCCCGACTCAGGCCATCACCGCGAAGATCGAAGCGCTGCAAGAGGACGCGTATGAGCTGAGTGAACGGCGGGGTCAGATCCTGGAACTTGAAAGCGAGATCCAGCGCCTGGAAAGCCAGTTGGGCACGCAGTCCCAGCGGCTGGCCGCGCAAGAGCAACAGCGGCAGCGGTTCCGACAGGTCAGTGCGATGTTTGGGCCCGACGAAGCGCAGATGTTTACCCAGGGGCAGAACGTCTTAGTGCGTCCGATCGGCCTGGTGTTCCCGTCCGGCAGCGCGCAAATCGAAACCCGCTACTTTGCGTTGCTGCGCAAGGTTCAAGACGCGATCCGCGTGTTTCCGAACAGCCTTGTCGTTGTCGAGGGTCATACCGACTCGTTCGGCAGCGACGAGACCAATCTCAAGCTGTCGCAGGAACGCGCAAATGCGGTGCGAGAATACTTGCTTGCGAATATGTCCAATCTCTCCGCGGCTGACGTGCAGCCAGTCGGCTTCGGTGAGTCCCGGCCGGTGGCAAATAACGAGACCGTTGAGGGCCGGGCTAAAAACCGCCGCATCGACCTGGTGATTCGACCCAAACCTGCGGTAAGCAACTAGTGTCGGCTATGCGGGGCCCGAGGCGCGATTGCGCGTGTCAGGCCTCACTTTTCCCCCGTCATACCAGCAATCGGAGCGTAGGAAGTTCCAGGGCGCTTTTTGGGGGTCCGATAGACCGAATTCGGTTAACTACCCCAGGGGATGAGGGCTCGGGCCCCTACGGGAAGCCACCCGAACAAAACGGGCTGAAGACTCCCGAGCATCCGAGCACGCCGTTCATCATGGCTTCCGAATACCTGAGTCCACCCAAGAAACGCTTTTTCTGAAACGGACCAAACGAGAAGGAGGATACGAGATGGAGAAGAAGAAGGCCTACCAGCAGAAGGCGCAGGCGAAGCTCGCCGAGAAGCGGGCCGATATCGACAAGGTCAAGGCCAAGGCCAAGGGCGCCAGCGCCGACGCGAAGATCGAGGCCAGCAAGGCCGTCGACGAGCTCGAGAGCAAATATCAGGTCGCGAAGAAGAAGCTCGAGGATCTGGCGGAAGCCGGCGAAGACGCCTGGGAAGACATCGCCAAGGGGTTCGACAACGCCTGGGACGACGTCAGCGGGGCCGTCAAGAAGGTGTTCGCCCGGCTGAGCTAGAGGCGTACCGTGATGCGGAGGGAAGCGAACATGTCGAGCATTCGATCGTTTGCGGCGGCTTTTCTCGCCGCGGGGGTCCTGGTGGCCAGCGGTTGCCAGGATCCCTCCGAAGCCAGGTACGGGTCCGCGGCGAAGGATCTCTCCGAAACCCGACTCGAAGTCGAACGTCTCGCGGCGGAGCTGGCACAGGCGGAGGTCTCCGCGCAGCGCGCTGGGGAACGCGTCGAGCGCAGCCGCACGGCTCTGATCCGTTCGAAGGAGACGCTCGCGAAGGCGGAAGGCCGT
>JAOTUO010000177.1 GCA_029863845.1 Myxococcales bacterium | reverse complement strand
TCTCCGAGTTCCTGGCCGGCGATGAGAACCTCTTGCAGGCGCGCGACGCCCGCCTGGGCGTGGTGCTGGTGGTGCTGGCGGCGTACCTGGCGACGGCGCGCCGCTACGCGACGCTCGGGGCGCTGCGGAACTTCGAGGCGCTGAAGCCGCTGCTCGCCCCGACCGCCGACGCGACTGCGGTGACGGGCGGCTTCGATTCGCGCCGCTGGCGCAGCGCCCGGCTGCTGGGACTGCTGCTGTCGCCGCTCGTCGCGCTGGCCATCGACCGCGACCCCGGGCTCTACCTGCACGCCGAGTACTGGGGGGTGGAGCAGATCTGGTCGTGGTCGCTGGGCGCCTTCTGCGGCTGGAACCTCATCGCCTTCGTGGACACCACGCTCGCGTGCTCGCGCCGCTTCTCCGAGATCGCGCGCCGGCTCGAGCGCGTCGATCTCTTCGATCTCTCCGGCCTCGCGCCCTTCGCGCGCCAGGGTCTGCTCTTCGCGCTGCTGTGGGTGCTGGGGCCGTCGATCTTCGCAGTCAACGCCGTCGATCGGGACTTCGCGTCCAGCATCTCCGTCCTGGCCGCGGTGTGCATCATCGCGGGCACGACGGGGCTGCTGCTGCCGGTGCTGGGCGTGCACCGCCGCATCCGCGAGGCGAAGCGCGCGGAGATCGGCTGCGTCGAGGCGGCGATTCGCGGCGACGCCACGGCGATGGCGGGCTCGGCGATCGCCCGGCGCACGTCGAGCACGAGCCTCGCGGACCTGATCGCGTATCGCGGTTGGATCGAGTCGCGGCCCGAGTGGCCCTTCGACACGAAAATGCGGCTCCGCTTCGGCCTGTACCTCGTGATCCCAGTGGGGTCCTGGCTCGGGGGCGCGCTGGTCGAGCGCGTCGTGACCGCGGCCCTCGGATGACGCATCCCTTCGCCTGGCTGAGCCCGCCGGCGCAGCGCCGCGCCTTCGCGGTGGTCGCGCCGCTCACCGTCGCCGTGATGGTGGCCCTCGACGCCATCGGGCGGCCGCTCGTGACCGACGCGTCGCCCCTGGGCATCGTGAGCTTCGAGTTCGCGGGCGACTTCGCCACGGCCACGCGCATGCTCGAGAGCTGGGGCGAGGCGGGTCGCGTGCGCGCGGGCCTGAGCCTGGGCCTCGACTACCTGTTCCTCGTGCTCTACGCGAGCGCCATCGCGCTCGGCTGCCGGCTGGTCGCGCGCCGTCTGGCGCCCCCCGGAACGGTCGTCCACCGCGCCGGGACGGGGCTGGCGTGGGGCCAGGTCGGCGCGGCGACGCTCGATGCGGTCGAGAACTTCGCGCTGATCCGCCTGCTCATGGGCTCGGATGCCGCGCTCTGGCCTTCCCTGGCGTGGTGGTGCGCCGCCCTGAAGTTCGCGCTCGTGATCGCCGGCCTCACCTACGTGCTCCTGGGGCTGCCCTTCGCCCTCGCCCGGAGGCGCGGCTAGCGCTTCGCAGCCCCGACCCGGAGCCGTTCAGGGATTCGGGAAGAAGGCGGGATCAGAGCTTGCCGACCGCGAAGCGGGTCGGGCTACCTTGCGCTGGCGGCCTTCATCATCGCTACGTCTGGCAGAGGAGGCGGCATGGCCTGCCCCCGCTCCTGCGGGAAGGCGAAGATCGGAGCGGCGGATTGATTCCGAGAACAGACAGCCGGCCCGGGGTCGCCGATCGCCTCGGAAGCCCGGCGCGAAGTGACGAGTCCCCTGGGGGCTATCGGCTGGGAGCGCCTCCAGGGAACCATTCTGCACGAGCACTGGCGCATGGAGTTTCGCCGCCGCTACTTCACACGGCTCCCCCAGCTCCAGCGCTCGCTCGACAGCTTCCTGCGCTTCTGCAACCACGGGTGGCCCCACCACGGCTGCCGCACTCGTGGCCGAACACCCGCCGCCCTCTTCCTCGAAGCCAAGGAAGAATGAAATCCCGAGAAGAACGAGTGAAACCGTCTACACCCATGCGGCATTGGACACACTAGACTGCGTCCAATGTTGCCGCGCGTCGCCGCTCTCGCCGGAGTGACCGCCGTCGCTGCCGCGCTCGGGATCTACGGGCCGGCGCTGCGCGGCGCGTTGATCTCGGACGACCTCTTCCTGCTGACGGCGCCCGAGATCCAATCGCTCACGTGGGCGAACCTGGTGGCGATCCTCGACCCGACGGGACGCGTTGCCGAGACCTACGTCAACTATTCGCCGGTGCACGCGCTGGGCCACGCGCTCGAGATCCAGGTGTTCGGCGCGGAGACCTTTGGCCACCACGTCGTCAACGTGGTGCTGCACGCGCTGAACGCCTGCCTGCTGGCGGCGCTCTTCGTCTCGACGCGGATCGGGAGGGTGGCGGCTCTCGTCGGCGGGGCCCTGTTCCTGGTCCACCCGGCCAACGTCGAGGCGGTGGCGTGGATCTCGCAGCTCAAGACCACGCTCGCCTTCACGCTGGCGCTGGGAGCCCTGCTGGCACACGCCCGTCGTCCGGTCGCGGCAACCGTGATGTTCGGGCTGGCGCTGCTCTGCAAGCCCCACGCGGCCTTCGCCTTGCCGGTGCTCGCCGCGTTCGAGTGGACCGGGGTCCGCAGGGCCGATCCGGAGGACCCGCCTCGGTGGCGGTGGGTGGGGGTCTGGGCGGTGGTCTTCGCCGGCTTCGCCCTGCTCGAGCTTCCGCTCTTCTTCGCCGCCGGCCGCCACGACCTCCACGGGCTGGAGGACGCCCCGTGGGTGCACCTGCGCACCACCGTGGCGATCGCCGCCCGTTACCTGGTGATGGCGGCCACCGGCCGCGGGGTCTCGGCCGTCCACGAGCCGCCGCTCGCCGCGATGGTGAGCGACGGGTGGTGGCTGGCGGGCGCGGTGGCGCTCGCGGCGCTGGCCTGGCGTCTGTGGGTGACCCTCCGCGCTCGCCGCGTCGAGGCCGCCTATTGGATCTGGGCGGCAGCCGCGTTCGCCCCGGTGTCGCAGGTCTTCCCGTTCCTGAACTTGATGGCGGACCGCTACCTCTACTTCATCCTGCCCGGCCTGATCGGCGCCTCGTTGTTGACCGCGGAAGCGGCGCTCGCGCGGCTGGGCGCCGGCGCGCGCCGGCGCCTGGCGGCTCGCGTGCTCGTCGCGGCCGCGGCCGTCGCCATGGTGTTCTTCGCCGCGGCCAGTCACCGCCGGGCGCAGATCTGGCGCCACTACGACGCGTACCTGGTGGACGCGGCCGTTAACTATCCCGACGGCATCACCGCCCACGTGTTGCGCGCCAAGGGCGCGGCGCGCAGCGGTGACGTCGACGCCGCCGTGGCCGCGCTGCGTGCCGCCCGCGAACGCGGCTGGCAGTATGTCGGGCTGGTTTTTCGCGATCCCGCGTTCCAGGGCATTCGGAGCGATCCGCGCTTCCTGGAATTGGCGCGCGAGCTGACGCGCGACCTGCTGGAAGAGGTTCGCGCGCGCCCCCGACCGACGGCGGTAGATCTCCAGACCCTGGCGCAGGTGCATCTCTGGCGCGACGAACCGGACGAGGCCGTCGCGGCACTCGAGCGGGCGCTCCAGCTCGAAGGCGCCGATCGGGCGCGTCTGCGGCAGGCCCTGCGCCAGATCCGTGGCTCGAACAGTGAGGCAGGGCGCGGCCCGGACGCTCCGGCACTCCCGCAAGCACGCGCGGCGCCGCGACCGGAGCGATCGGCGCCCGTGGTCGATCCGGAGACGCAGAAGGGCCCACGCGAGCTCGGCAACGTCCACTGAGCCGGGATCAGAAGACCGAGGCGCTGTACCCCGGGGCGCAGGCCGCCACCTGCTCCTCGCGAAGCGCGGTCGGGTCGCAGCCCACCATGGCGGCCGTTGCGGCGGGTCGGGGAGTGCGAACGGGCGTCCTGATAGACTCTCCCTCATGAAGCTCTTCCGCTCGCTGGCGCTGCTTCTACTGCTCGCCCTCGCGGCCCCGTCCCACGCCCAGGGGCTCGACGACTTCGACGCGGTGCCGCTCACCGACGTCCTCGAGGTGATCGTGCTCGAGGGCGAGATCCTCGCCATCGACGCGAACGGTGGCGGTCAGCTCTCCGAGGATCTGCACCTGGCGGAAGAGGTTCTGTGGACCGGCGCGCGCGGCCGGATCGGCGTGGTGATCACCAACGAGCGACTCCTGGCGGTGTCGATCGGGGCGTCGTCCTGGCGCGAGATCCGCTTCGAACGCGGCGAGCAGTACCCGAGCCATGCGCTGCTCGGCGATCGCGTGGGCATCGCGGTCACCCCCCGTCGCGCCATCGGATTCGAGTCCGGCAGCGGCCAGCTCTTCGAGTACCGCCTGGGCCCGCGCGAGGGCGTGCTGGCGACGCGAGTCGGCGAGAACGTCGTCGTGGTGGTGACCAGCCGCAAAGCCGTCGCGCTTTCGCCAAGCGGCGGCTTCGTCGAGACGCGCCTTCAGCTCAAGGAGAAGCTCCGCGACGTGCGCGTCCGCTCCAACGTTGCAACCGTTCGTACCGACCGCCGACTGCTGATCTTCCGCGGCCCCACCCACAGCTGGGCCGAGCAACACCTGGAGCTGCGCCAGTCGGGCTGAGCCGGCACGAGCGCGTCGCTCCGCGGGTGTCAGTCGCCTCCACGGGCGCCTGGGACGAATGAGCGGGCGAGCGAGGTCCGATCAGGCCCACGGGCGTCGGCCCACCGAGGTTCGAAGCGCCCGCGATGTCGCCCGCGGCGCGGTTCCGCCTAGGGTGGAAACCCCTCACTCGTGAGAGCGCCATCCGACGTCGGGCGGTTTCCGGACAAGTCCCGGCGTTGCCGAGCCGTTAAGGGGAGCGTGGACGGACGCACGAGCATCGCGACCGGTGAACCCATCCGGCTGCACCTGGGCTGCGGAGCCTGCACGCCGCGGGGTTGGGTGAACGTGGACTACGCCGTGGGCGCCCGGCTCGCCCGCGTCCCCGTGCTGCGCCGCGTGTGCCGGGCGATCGGTCTCTTCCAACTCGATTGGCCCGCCGGAATCGTCATCCACGACCTGCGCAAGCCCTTGCCGTGGCCCACCGGCTCGGCCGAGGCCGTCTACAGCTCGCACACCCTCGAACACCTCTCCCGCCGGGAAGGCCGTCGCTTCGTCGCCGAGTGTCACCGGGTGCTGCGGCCCGGGGGCGTCGTCCGCGTTGTCGTGCCGGATCTGCGCGTGTGCGTGGACCGCTACCTCGAGGGGAAGGTCGACGCCGGCGACTTCCTCGCGACGCTCGGCGTCGACACCGAGGTGCCGGACGAGGGGCGGCTCCGGCGGCTGCTCGCGCCGCACTTCCGGTTCCCGCATCGCTGCATGTACGATGCCGAGACGCTTCCGGCGCTGCTGCGCGAGGTCGGCTTCGAGCCGGAGATCACGGATCCCTTTCGCAGCCGCATTCCGCACATCGGCGCCCTGGAGCACCCCGAACGCACGACGGGGGCGGTGATCGCGGAAGGCGTGAAGCCTTGACCGTCGCGAGCGAGGGGCTCAAGCGGCACTACGAAGCAAAGTATGCGGTCGAGGCCGCCGGCGCGTCGGCCGAGACGCTTCCGCCCGTGAGCATCCCCACGAACCGCTTCGAGGCGTGTTGTCGCTTCTTTCCGGAGCGGTTTCGCGGCGGCGACGTCCTCGAGCTCGCGGCGGGAAGCGGGCTCGTGGCTCGCAGCCTGATGGCGTCGGGGCTCGCCTTCGCATCCTACACGGCCAGCGATTTCTCCGACGCGCGCCTCGAAGGCCTGCGGCGCACGCTGCGGGACCCGCGGGCGCGGGTGATTCGGCTGGACGCGGACGATCTTCCCGAGGACGAGCCCGCGTGTTACGACGCCGTGATCCTGGTCGCGCTGATCGAGCACCTGATCGATCCGCTGCGGGCGATGCGGCGCGTCCGCAAGCTCCTGAAGCCGGGGGGATTCGCGTACATCGACACGCCGAACGTCGCGAAGTACACGCGGCGTCTCAAGCTGCTGTTTGGGCGCTTCCCGTCGACGGCGTCGTGCAACGAGGGCCTGACCACCTACGCTGGGCAGCCGGTGGACCTGCACGACGAGGGTCACCTCCACTACTTCACACACCGCTCGCTCGCGTTGCTGCTGACGCAGCGCTGCGGCTTTGCCCGCGTGCAGGGGCTGCCGTACTTCACCGGGGGGCGGCTGCTCGGCCGGACGGTCGACCACGGCCTGGCCAGGCTGTGGCCGGGAATGTTCTCAGAGCTCTGCCTGGTCGCCTACGCCTGAGCCGAGGCGCGCCGGGATGCGATGGCCCCGGCGTAGACTTCCTCGAGACGCGCGGCGTGGTGCGCGGCGGTGTAGTGAGCTTCGTATTCCCGCCGCGCCGCGTGGCCCATCTCCGCCAGGGCGTCTGGGTCCGCCCAGGCGTTTTCGAGCGTGCGCGCCAGGTCGGCCGGGTCGCCGGACGCGAAGTGCAGACCCGTGCGGCCTTCCGCGACGATCTCCGGCAGGCCGCCCAGCCGCGAGGCGATCACGGGGACGCCGCAGGCGAAGGCCTCGGCGATCGCCATCGGGAAGCCCTCGTACCACAGGCTCGGGACGACGAGGCAGCGCGCGCCCTGGACGACCTTGAGGAGGTCGCCCCGCGGCAGCGATCCGAGCAGCTCGACCCGTGCGAGGTCCCGCCTCACCTCGGCCTCGACGGCGGGGCGCAGGGGGCCGTCGCCGGCGATTCGGAGCGGCACCCGCACCCCGAGCCGCCGCCAGGCGTCCAGCAAGACGTGGAGCCCCTTCTCGGCGGCGAGGCGCCCGACGAAGAGCGCGTAGCCGCCGGCCTCGCTGCGTTCGCCGGGATCGGGGTGGACGAAATTCGGCACGACGGCGATGCGGTCGGGCGGAAGGCCGCCCGCGACGAAGCGGGCGCGCGCGAACCCGGTGAGGGCCACGTAGGCGTCGACGCGCTCGGACCCGGTGCGCCGCCGGCGGTGGAGCGCCAGCATGCCGGCGACGACGGTAGAGGCCGCGCGCGAGCCGCGGTAGCAGCCGTGGCGGACGGCGCGCCGGAGCGAGTGCTGCGTGCACTCCTCGCAGACGCGCCCGTCACGCAGAAAGGTCGCCGCCGGACACAGCAGCCGGTAGTTGTGCAGCGACTGCACGACGGGCACGTCGGCGGAGCGGCAGGCGTCGTAGGCGGCCGGCGACACCAGCGGGAAGGTGTTGGTGAAGTGGGCGACGTCGGGGCGCTCGGCGGCCAGCAGCGCCCGCAGCTCGCGGTGCGTGTCCCAGGCCCACAGCGTGCGCGCCGGCAGCGTGGCCCGGCGCCACGCACCGTAGGCGTCGATCTCCGCGTTGCTCCGGCGGTAGACGACCACCTCGTGGCCGGCAGCCGCCATCAGGTTCCGCTCCGCCTCGTGAACCACGTCCTCGCCGCCCGGCTCGCGGTAGGCGTTGTGGACCATCAGGATCTTCACGGCTCGTCTCCGGGCTTGGCCTCCGCGACGATCGGATCGGGAGGGAGGTCGCGCCCGGGGACGATGAGCGCCGTCATGTAGTTCCCGCGCGAGCCCGGGACGAAGCCCAGCGCCCAGCCCGCGAGCGCGGCCGCGCGCCGCACGGGCTTCGCGGGGTGCGCGTTGAAGCGTGAGCTCATCCAGCCGAGATGGATCTCGAGCGCGTAGTCGGACTCGAGGTAGTAGCTGTTCAGGAGCAGCTCGAGCGGACGCCGCGCGAAGCGATGCACGAAGTTGTCGCGACCGCCGAGGTTTCCGGCCTGCTGGGTCTCGTAGACCGTGGCGAGGCCGATGGCTTCGAAGAGCCTCCCGGCGAGGGTGTCGTAGGGCTCGATCCAGAGCGCGGCGCGCCGGCACACGCGGAGCATCTCGTACAGGCCGAGCGCCGGGCGCGCCAGGTGGTGGAGGGACTCCTTGCAGAGGACGAGGTCGAAGGAGCGCGAGTCGAGGGAGAGGCTCTCGGAGTTCTCGATCCGGTACGAGACGCGGGGGTCGCTGCGCGCGACGTCGCGGATGGCGTCGTCGGGATCGGTGATGCCGGTGAGGAGGATGCGTGCGAAGGGAAGCTTCGCGAGGGCGCGGGCCTCGCGGTGGTTGGCGCCGATGGCGAGGATCTCGCCGAGGCCCGGGTCGGCCTGCGGCAGGCTCGCGTGGTAGCGCTCGAGCGCGTGCCGGAAGAGGTAGTCGTGGAAGTCGGCGTGGGAGTCGATGCGGAGGAGATCCCGCAGACGCCTGCGCCGGACCCGGACTCGATTCACTCCGCCCCCCGCTGGTGTCTCGTTCATCGGCAGGTGCGGACGTAAGCCTGAGCCGGGGCGGGGATTCTCTCAGAGCGGGGCGATCTCGACGGGGATGCCGTTGAGGACGCCGTTGCCGGAGAGGGCGTCGACCGCCGCCTCGTCCGTGAGGCGGTTGGAGTTAACCCCCGCGTGGCGGCGCGCGACGCGCAGACGGGCGCGCTCGTCGTCGTGTCCGTAGCCGTGGGGGAGGCTCACGACGCCCGGCATCATCTCGTCGCTCACCGCGACCGGGGCGTCGACCTCGCCGACGCGCGAGCGCACGCGCGCGCGCCCCCCGTCGCACAGCCCGAGGCGGTCGGCGTCGACCGGATTCACGAGGAGTGTGCAGCGTTCGCGCCCCTTCGCCAGCGCGCGGACGTTGTGCATCCACGAGTTGTTCGAGCGCAGGTGCCGCCGGCCGACGAGCACGAGCCGGTCGTCGCGCGCGCGCTCGGCGAGGCGCGCGCGCAGGCGCGGGACGTCCTCGGTCAGCAGTGCCGGGGCCAGCTCGACGGCGCC
>JAOTUO010000176.1 GCA_029863845.1 Myxococcales bacterium | reverse complement strand
CGAGAGCCTCGACAACGGCAAGCCGCTGGTGGTGGCGCGGGCCGCCGACGTGGCGCTCACCGCCGATCATTTCCGCTATTACGCCGGCTGGGCCACGAAGATCGAGGGCGAGACCATCCCCATCAACGGTCCGGGCGGGACGACCTTCCTCGACTACACGTTGCGCGAGCCCGTGGGGGTCGTGGGCCAGATCATCCCCTGGAACTTCCCGCTGCTGATGGCGGCGTGGAAGCTCGGGGCAGCGCTGGCATGCGGCAACTGCGTGGTGCTCAAGCCCGCGGAGCAGACCCCCCTCAGCGCTCTCTTCCTGGGGAGACTGCTGTGCGAGGCCGGCGTGCCCGACGGCGTGGTGAACATCGTGACGGGCTTCGGCGACGCCGGCGCGGCGCTGTCCGGACACGCCGACGTGGACAAGGTGGCGTTCACCGGCAGCACCGAGGTGGGACACGAAATCGTGCGCGCCTCCGCCGGCAACCTCAAGCGCGTGAGCCTCGAGCTCGGGGGCAAGTCGCCGAGCATCGTCTTCGACGACGCCGACCTCGAGCTGGCTGCGAAGGGGGTCGCCGGGGCCATCTTCTTCAACCACGGCCAGTGCTGCTGCGCGGGCTCGCGGATCTTCGCGGGGCCTCGCGTGCGCGACGAGCTGGTCGAGCGTGTGAGCGAGATCGCCGCGAACACGAAGCTCGGCGAGGGCTTCCACCCCGACACCGAGATGGGGCCGCTGGTCTCGCGGGAGCAGTACGATCGCGTGACCGACTACATCCGTTCCGGCGGCGAGCAGGGCGCGAGCCTCGTAACGGGAGGCGCCGAGCGACCGCCGGGCCTCGCGAAGGGGCACTTCGTGAGGCCCACGATCTTCAGCGACGTCCGCAACGACATGCGGATCGTGAGCGAGGAGATCTTCGGCCCGGTGGTGTGCGTCCAGCCCTTCCACGATCTCGACGAGGTGATCGCGCTCGGCAACGACACGGCCTACGGCCTCGCGGCGAGCGTGTGGAGCCGCGACATCAACAAGGCCCACCGCGTTGCGGCGGGGCTGCGCGCGGGAACGGTGTGGATCAACTGCCACAATGTCTTCGACGCGGCGGCGCCCTTCGGCGGCTACAAGCAGAGCGGCTACGGGCGCGAGATGGGCCGGCACGCGCTCGAGCTCTACACCCAGGTCAAGAACGTCGTCGTCAACCTGGGCTGAGGAGAGCGCGTGAACCGGAAAGCGCCCGGCTCGGAGGACGGATGACCCTCTCCGTCCTGACCCTCAACCTGTGGCACGACGCGGGCCCCTACGCGCAGCGCGTCGAGCTCATTCGCGAGTGGATCGACCGCCTCGACCCCGACCTCATCGGCTTCCAGGAGGTGCTGCGCGGGCCCGATGGGGACCAGGCCGCCGATCTGCTCGCCGGTCGCGGCTACCACGTCGACTTCGTGTGCGCCTCGCCCTTCTGGCGCCAGGAAGAGGAGGGTCGCAGGCGCGAGTTCGGCAACGCGGTGGCGAGCCGCTGGCCCATCGCCGACCGCGAGTCGATCCGGCTGCCCGACCGCGGAGACGGGGAGATGCGGGCGGCGATCGCCGTGACGGTGGACGCGCCGTTCGGGCCCGTGGGCTTCACCTGCACGCACCTCAACTGGAAGTTCCACCACGGTGCCACTCGCGAGGAGCAGGTGGTGGCCGTGTCCGACCTGGCGCTGCGGCGCCGCCCGCGCGACGGCTTCGCGCCCATCCTGGTAGGCGACTTCAACGCCGAGCCCGAATCCGCCGAGATCCGCTACCTGACGGGGCTCCAGTCCCGGGGCGGTCGCAGCGTCTGCTTCCTGGACGCCTGGCGCGTGGCCGGCGACGGCGGGCCCGGCCACACCTGGTCGAACCGGAACGCCTACGCACGGGTCGAACGCGAGCCCGACCGCCGCATCGACTACGTCTTCGTGGGCCTGCCCCAGCGAAGCGGCCCGGGTCAGCTGCTGAGCTGCCGGGTCGTCTGCAACGACGAGAAGGAAGGCGTGTGGCCGACGGATCACTTGGGGGTGTATGCGGAGCTCCGCACCGATCCGCTGCCGGACGCCTAGGCTCCGGTGCGCCACGGCGGGCGGCGACGCGCGATGACCCGGCGCGTTCCCGCCCTCGTCGTCTCGGGCTTCCTCGGCTCGGGGAAGACGACGCTGGTGCGCCACCTGCTGGCCGATGCCCGGCGGGCCGGCGTGCGCGTCGCGGTCGTCTCGAACGAGTTCGGAGAGCTCGGCATCGACCAGGCCCTGCTGGGACGGGAGGGCGAGGCCTACGTCGAGATCGAGGGCGGCTGCGTCTGCTGCCGTCTCTCGGACGAGCTGGTCGACACGTTGCAGATGCTCCACGAGCGGGTGGATCCGGACCGCGTGATCGTCGAGACGTCGGGAGTGGCGCTCCCCTTCGACGTGCAGCTCAACTTCTGGCGGGAGCCGGTGTCGCACTGGGCCGGCGACGACGTCGCGGTGGTCGTCGTGAACGCCGAGCAGGTCGCGCAGGGCCGCGATCTCGATTCGACCTTCGAGCAGCAGGTGTCCTCCGCAGACCTGCTGCTGCTCAATCAGATCGACCTCGTCTCCGAGGACGCGCTGCCCCGCGTCGAGGCGCTGCTGCGGGAGATCGAGCCCGAAGCGCCGCTGATCCGGACGGTGCACGGCGACGTGCATCCGGAGCTGCTGTTTCCGCCGGATCCTGAAGGCCTGCGCTCTCGCCGCAGGGCGGAGCCACCGCCGCCGCACGGGCACGCGCAGTTCGCCGCCAAGGAGATCTCCGTCGAAGCGGGCGTCGAGCCCGAGGCGCTGTGCCGGCGCCTGCGCGAACTCGGCGCGCTGCGCGTGAAGGGCTTCGCGCTGACGGCAGGGGGCCTGCGCCTGGTGCAGGGCGTGGGACCGCGCATCGAGCTCAAGGAGGTCGAGAGTGCGCCGCCTCGGGGTCTCGTGGGTCGCGTGGTCGTGATCCACCGGAGCGGGTCGTGAGGACGGCGCACACGACCCCGGAGCGCCCCGCGCCTTCCCCGGGGTCGGTTCACCCGGCCGACGCAGGACGACATCCCGGGCGTCGAGATCGGCGGACTCGGCTTCCCGGGTCCCCGCAGCGGGAGCGGTGGCTCCCTCGCGCCGACGGCACAAACGCGGCAACGTAGGCGACCGTGTCCAGCTCCGGGAGGCCGACCACCGCTGCTTCCGTCGCGATTCCCGGTGTCGTCTTCGACCACATCGCCTTCGGAGTGCCGTCGATCGACGCGACGCCCGCCTTCATCGCCGGGCGCCTGGGCGGACGTCCCTACGCGCGCGGCCCCGGGATCGGATTCGTCTGGAAGCAGTGGCGCTTCGCGGAGGGCGGCGTGCTGGAGGTGCTCGAGCCCTCGGGGCCGCCCGGCGGCTTCCTGCACCGCTTCCTGGATCGGCGCGGACCCGGCATCCACCACGTCACCTTCAAGGTGCCCGACATCCGGGCCGCGATGGAGCGAGCCCAGGCCCGGCGCTACGACGTGGTCGGCTACGACGACAGCTTCCCGGGCTGGAAGGAGTGCTTCCTGCATCCCAAGCAGGCCCAGGGCATCGTGGTCCAGCTCGCCGAATCCGATCCCGCCTTCGACGACGGCGCGGAGATCGTGACGAGCTTCGGGCCTGGCGACGTCGATCCCGGCCCCGCGGTGAAGGTGATCGGGCTGCGGGTCACGGCTCGGAGCGCGCGCGCCGCGCGCCTGCAGTGGGGCGAGCTTCTGGGCGGCTCCTGCGCGGAGGCGAACGGAGCGCTGCACTTCCACTGGCCCGACTCGCCGATGCGCATCGCGGTCGTGCCCGACCCCGAGCGCGAGGAAGGACCGCTTTGCGTCGAGGTCACGAGCGACCATCCCCTGGATCTCCTCCCCGGTCCGGAGCCCCTTCTCGGCGCCGAGTTCCGCGTCGTGTCGGACGACTCGTTGGACCGGTCCTCGCGCCGGCGGGAAGGGCGACGCAGGGGTCGGAACACTGCATGAACATCCTCCTGCGCGCTGTCGGCCTCGGTGCGGCGTTCGGCCTCGCGGCCGCCAGCGTCGAGCTGTGGCTGGGCTTCATCCCGCTGGTCCAGCGCCGTTTCGGACCGGGCCCGCAGTTCCTGCTGGAGACCGCTGCGCTCGAGATCGCGCTCTGCGCGCTGCTGGGCAGCGTCGCCGCCCCCCTGCTGCGTCTGCGCCGGGGGACGCTGATTCACGTCGTCGCCCTCGCGCTCGCGTGGGCGGGCCTCGCAAAGTGGGTGGAGCTCGACTCCGCATTGCTTACCCGGATCCAGTTCGTCCCACCGGTCCTGGGCGCATTCCTCACGGGGCTCGGGCTGTGGCTGGGCCGGCGCCGGGCCTGGGTTCCGGTCGCCCTCGGGCTCGCGGTGCTCGCCGCGGGGATGGCGGCGCCAACCGCGTACCTCGCGCTCACCACGCCCGCCGTCGAGACCGGGGTCTCCGCGTCGCCGCCGCCGGCGGGCGCGCCCGACGTCGTGCTGGTGGTGCTGGATACGGTGCGTGCCCAGAACCTCGCGAGCTACGGCTACGGGCGACCGACATCACCGACAATCGACGCGCTGGCCCGGGAAGGGGCGCTCTTCATGGACGCCACGTCGCCGTCCACGTGGTCGCTCGCGTCGCACGCATCGCTCTTCACGGGGCGCTATCCGTCGGGACACGGCGCCCACATGGAGAACATCTTCCTCGACGACCGCTACCCGACGCTGGCCGATGTCCTGGCGAGCCGGGGCTACGACACCCGTTGCTTCACCGCCAACGCGTTCATCAGCGACGGTCTCGGGCTCACGCGCGGCTTCGCGTGGCAGGACGCCTCCTGGAAGTCGGGCGCGGACGGCGGGCTGTTCAGGTTCATCCACCGCCTGCTCGCGCGCCTGGGGGTCGAGGCCGAGGACAAGGGCGGAGGCGTGGTCGCTTCCCACTTCGCGGAATGGGTGCGCGAGCGCCCCGCGGACGCTCGCCCCAGCTTCGTCTTCCTGAACTTCATCGAGGCCCACTTCCCCTACCACCTGCTTCCGGACGAGTTCCTCGAGCGCTTCACGACCCGTTCCCGCGCGGAGCTGCGCGAGATCAGCCTCGAGCTGATGGCCGCCCAGTTCGGCGGCGAGATCCGCGACCCGGCGGGCGCCATGGCACCGGCGCTGGACATGTACGACGGGGGCGTTCTCTATTCGGATCATCTGCTCGGCCGAGTGGTCGCCGCACTGCGGGAGCGCGGGACGCTGGATCGCACCATTCTCGTCGTACTGGGCGACCACGGGGAGATCCTCGGCGAGCACAACGGCTTCTTCGGGCACGGTGTTTCACTCCACGAGCCGATGATCCGGGTGCCGCTGCTGGTGCGGTACCCGCCACGGGTCGCAGGCGGCGTCCGCGTGGAGCGGCCGGTGTCGACGGTGGGTGTCTACGGCACGATCCTGGACCTGGCCGACATCGAGCCGCCGCCGACCCTGCACGTGGGCTCGCTGCTGGCCGCCATCGCTGGTGGAGACGGTGGAGGCCCCGTCCTCTCCGAGCGCTACGACGCGTCGCAGCTGGCTCCCGTGCAGAGAGACCACTGGGATGATCCGCTGATGCGTCCCGATCGGCGCTACCGCGCCTATCGCGTCGGCGACTGGAAGCTGATCGAGACGTCGGCCGGCGAGAGCTTCCTCTTCGACGTGGCGGCGGATCCCTCGGAGTCGCGGAACCTCGCGGACGAGCACCCGGTCGAGCTCGCGCGTCTCGAGGCGAGCCTCGCCAGGGTGCGTGCGGAGCTCGAGCTCCCCGCCATCGACGCGATCCTGGAGCCGGGCGTTTCCCCGGAGCTCGATCCCGAGACGCAGCAGAGGTTGCGAGAGCTCGGCTACGTCGAGTGAAGAGCCCGGGCGCCCGCCGGGCGCGCGTCATTCCACGGGAAGGGAGGGTTTCGATCTCCGGACCCGTGCCGCTCGCGCGCGTGGGATCGCGAGGACGCCACCGAGGGCGATCCACGCTGCGGCGATCCAGGCGGCGGGGACCAGCGGCTCGCCCAGGGGCGGCGGCGCGCGCAGCGGCTCGACGAGAAGCCTCACGAGTCCGAAGCCGCCCAGCACGACGGCCGCGACCTGGTGTCCGGGCCGGCGCGAGACGATCGCGTGCAGCACCAGCAGCCCTGCGATTTCGACGAGGGGCGTCGGCTCTCCGCTGGCGCCGTGGCAGCAGCCCGCCGCGAGGCAGCCCAGCCGGGCGACGGCGAGCGCCAGGGGCAGGCTGGCGAAGGCGGCGGGGCTGCGCTCCAGCAACGGCAACGCGAGGGGAACCAGGAGCACCGTCGTATCCCGCGCCGGGTCCAGCAGCGCCGACGGACCTTCCGCGACCGCCGGCAGGTGCAGCAGGGCCCCGCCCAGATGGGCGAAGATCGCCCCCAGCCCCAGGGCCGCGGCGAAGCGAAGCGTCTGCGGCGAAGGCGAGCGGCGGGCGTAGAGGGCCAGCGCCGTCCAGAAGGCGCTGCACAGCGCCAGGAGTTGGAGAAATTGCCCACTCACGGCCGAGCCGACGCGGATCAATCCGCGGCGGCTCCGTGCCGTTTCACCCACTGCTCGATGGCCGCGCGCGCCTCGGCTCGGTCCGGCTTCGACAGCCAGTCGAGCCTCACCGGGATACGCTTGCCGCCGGCCGTCCTCAGTACGAGGCGCCGGCGTGTGCTCTTCGCGACCCGGACTCCCTGGCCCGCGCGGACGCGTCGGCGGGCTAGCGTGGGAATCGGCCAGTGCTCGATCGCGTGATCGGAGATCGCGAGCACGGGTCGCTGGAAGTTTCTCAGGCCCAGACCGTAGGTCAGCACGAGGTACGCGGAGCCGAGGAAGGGTGGGATCGCATACCACTGGAAGAAGCCGCAGGCGCGGGCCGTGACCGCCATCGCCGCGAACCCGGCCAGCAGGCCGAGCCACAGCGTCGGCTTCCGGGTCCTCGGCGCGTAGAAGGCTCTTTCACTCATCCGTCGGGCTCCCGCGGCGCGCCCGCTCGCGCAGGACGAGCGCACCCAGACACAGGTTCAGCAAAAGCAGCAGGCCGAGCCGCCCCGGTTCGTGCGGTGCGCCCTCGGGCGCGAGGGGCGCACAGGCGGGAGTCGCAGGAGCTCCATCGAAATCGGGGAGGCCTCCTACGCTCTTAAGCGACGCATCGACGCCCTCGACACCGCTCGGATTGGCGCGGACCGCCTCCAGCGTCGCCGCCGTCCGGTCCCACGTCTCCAGCTTGTTCGCGAGGTTCGAGCCCGCCAGCACCAGGCCGCCGCTCGCGACCGCCGCCCCGGCCGGCCCCGCCAGCTTCGTGGCGCCGATCGCTGCGGCGATGGCCAGAACGAGCTGCCCCCCCGCGGCCCAGACCCCCTGCGCCGCGTCCGCATGCGCCTGCTCGGCCGCTGCGACGGTCTGGTGTGCGCCGTTGGGGTCCCAGTAGAAGACCGGGTTGCCGAACGTGTAGGAGTAGTGGTTGAGAAGCTGGAAGACGGGGTCCTGCGACAGGAAGCGCCCGACGGCCGGGTCGTAGACGCGCGCGCCGAGGAGCATCAGATCGCCGATCTCTCGACCGCCGGCGAAGGAGCGGGCGTCCGCCGGCAGCCCGAACGCAGCCTCGAGGCCGTAGGCCGAGTAGTGGTACTGGGCGACGACGGCGCCCACGCCGTTCGAGAGGAACAGGATGTTCCCGCGGAAGTCGCGGTGCCGGTAGAGGCGCTCGCTCGAGTCGAACGGCAGGACCACGACGCCCAGGTCCAGCGCGCCGAGGGCTCCCGTCTCGGGGTCGCTGTCGACCGCGCCGCCGAAGAAGACGAACTCTCGCGTGACTCCCGCGATCGTCCAGGAGATGGGCCGTCCCCGCATGTCCCACTCGATCGCGACGTCGTCGTAGGCGGCGAGGCGGCCGGTCGCGGTCCAGGCGATGGGCAGGCCGTTGCGGGCGCTCGCGAAGCCCGCGTCGTCGTAGCTGTAGGCGACGCTTTCGCCGGAGGCGGCGAGCGTCGCCGAGAGCAGGCGGTTGGCTTCCGCGTTGTGGACGAAGACGTCCCCGCTCGCGTTGTCGACCGGATTGCTGAGCTCGTCGTGAGCGAAGTCGCGGGTGGCCCCGTTGCCGTCGGTCCAGCGCCAGACGCGCTTGCCCACCAGCAGGTCGGGGTCCGCCAGGCTTCCGCCTACGCCGAGCCAGTACTCCTCGCGCGTCGTCGCCAGAGGCGTGACTGTGTCGACCTCGACGGCGAAGCGGACGGGATCTGGCCGGGCTGCACGGACGACCCTCGTGTGCTCCGCGATCCGGCCCAGGCCGTCGGCGGTCGTCGTTTCGATCAGGTTCCCCGCGACCGGATCGTAGACGTAGTCCCGCTCGAGGCCGTTGCCGTAACGCGTCCGCTCGAGCCGGCCGTTCGCGTAGACCCGCTCCATCAGCAGCTCGACACCGTCGGCGCTGACCCGCGTCTGCCGGTTCGCGAGGTCGTATTCGTAATCGAGGCGCCGAATCGGACCCTGAACGGGCAGCGCGTAGATCTCGGCGCTGCGGCGCGAGCGGAGGTCGTACTCGAAGGTCAGCGTCTCGCCGAAGCCGAAGCGGAGCGTCTCGAGCCGGCCCGCGACGTCGTAGGTGTAGAACTCCGTGGCGCCCCGGGTGGAGTCCTGGAAGCTTTCCAGTCGGCCCATCGCGTAGGTGTAGGCGGCCTCGCCGCCCAGGACGCCGTCGCGATACGC
This sequence comes from Myxococcales bacterium, assembly GCA_029863845.1. Lineage (GTDB taxonomy): Bacteria > Myxococcota_A > UBA9160 > UBA9160 > SMWR01 > JACZXC01. The sequence goes on along the minus strand of JAOTUO010000176.1, from coordinate 15 downwards.
GCGGTGGTGCACGAG
>JAOTUO010000175.1 GCA_029863845.1 Myxococcales bacterium | reverse complement strand
CGCCCGCTTGATCGGCGGCGCCAAGGCCGCGGCCATGGTCACCACCAGCAACTTCTCGAAGTACTACCACGGCAACCTCATCGAGCGCGTGCAGGCCCTCGTGTTCGCCCTGACGGGCAACTACGGAAAGAAGGGCAGCGGCTTCGTCGGCTTTCCGTGGCTCGATCACGACGGCATCGAACCCTTCGTCCGGGACATGTTCTCCCTGAGAGACATGATGAACACGACGGCCCTGAAGATCATCGGGGGCATGCTCGTCGACACGGCTCGCATGAAGCTCGCCGGATACAGCGACGAGATGATCGCTCACGAGCAGGGCCGCGACGTGATCGCGTCGGGGAGGATGACCTCGGGAGCGCTGTTCTGGTACGTCCACGGCGGCCTGTTGGAGACGAGCGAGAAGCTCCAGGAGTGGGATCCGTACCTGAAGCGCCCCGTGCGAGAGGTGCTCGACGAGTCCCTCGCGAAGGGCTGGCAGTACGTCTGGCCCAAGCCGGGAAACGACCCCCGGATGATGCTCGTCCTGGGCAGCAACCCGCTCCGTCGCATCCGGTCCTACCCGGTGATCCTGAAGCACCTGTGGCCGAAGCTGCACACGATCGTGACGATCGACATGCGCATGACGTCGACGGCGCTGCGCTCCGACTACGTGCTGCCCACCGCAGGCTGGTACGAGCGCAGCGAGCACAAGTGGGCGACGCCGCTCATGCCCTTCATCCACGGCGGAGAGAAGGCCACCTCCTACTTCGAGGCGAAGTCGGACTGGGAGATCATCTCGCGGCTGACGATGGCGATCGACGCGCGTGCGAAGGCGCGGCAGCTGCGGAGCTTCGTCGATCGGCGGGGTGACGAGCGGCCGCTGCACAACCTCTACGAGAAGTATTCGTCGGCCGGGCGCTACGGCCCGACCGACGACGAGAAGGTCTGCTCGGCGCTGCTCGAGCATTCGACGAATCTCGGCGGGCTGAAGTGGGAGGACCTCAAGAAGAAGGGCTTCGCGCGCTTCGAGGCGATCGGAAACAGCCTCGGCAGCGTCGGGAACGCCACTTCGATCGCGCCCGACGACACGATCACTCCGCTCACCGATCACGTCATCGACAAGGTGCCGTATCCGACGCTCTCGCGGCGCATCCAGTTCTACCTGGACCAGGAGCTCTACCTGGAGATGGGCGAGGAGCTGCCCCTGCACAAAGAGCCGCCGACCGCCGGCGGCGACTACCCGCTCATGCTGACCGGCGCACACGCGCGCTGGAGCATCCACGCGAACTGGCGGGACGACGCGTTGATGCTGCGACAGCAGCGAGGCGAGCCGATCCTGTGCATCGGCCCCGAGGACGCGGCGGCGCGCGCGGTCCGGGACGGCGCCCAGGTGCGCGTGTTCAACGATCTCGACGACTTCCAGATCATGGCCCGGGTCTCGCCCGGCGTGCGACCGGGGCAGCTGATCGTCTATCACGCCTGGGAGAACTTCCAGTTCAAGGACGGCAAGGGCTTCCAGAACCTGATTCCGAGTCCGCTCAACCCCGTGGAGCTCGCGGGAGGCCAGTACCACCTGCGACCCACGGTGATCGCCCTGCAGCCCAGCCACACCGACCGGGACACGCGCGTGGAGGTCGAGCCCGTATGAGTGATTCAGCCTCGCGAGGCATTTCGAGGCGGCGCTTCGTGATCGGCGCCGGGGTGGGCGCGACCGCGCTGGGCCTCGGCCTCTGCCATCTGCGACGGCGCGCCGAAGCGCCGGCGCCGCGGGTCGGCCCGCCCCCCGAAGCACCGACGCCCGTCGGGGTCGTCCGCTACGGCGACTTCACGGACGTGTGGCGCGAACGCTGGACCTGGGACCGCGTCGTCCGGGGCACCCACACGCGCGCGAACTGCATCGCCGCGTGCTCCTGGGACGTCTTCGTCAAGGACGAGGTCGCCTGGCGGGAAGAGCAGCACGCAGTCTACGAGGCGCCCCGGCCGGACGTGCCCGACGGAAATCCGCGCGGCTGCCAGAAGGGCGCCTGCTACACCGACCTGCAGGTGGCGAGCTCCCGGGTGCTGCATCCGCTCGAACGCGTCGGTCCTCGCGGGGCGGGGAAGTGGAAGCGGATCTCGTGGGACCGGGCGCTGGACGCGGTCGCCGACGGCCTGATCGACGCCGCGATCGACCAGGGAACCGAGTCGATCGTCTACGACCACGGCACGACCAACGCCGGCTACGGCCCCGAAACGTCCGGGGAGATGCGCTTCGCCACTTCCGTCGGCGCCACCGTTCTCGACTCCTGGTCGGGCGTCGGCGACATGCCGATGGGGGCCGTCCAGACCTGGGGGATGTACAACTGCGAGGGAACCGCCGACGACTGGTTCCGTTCCGACTACATCGTCGTCTGGGTGGGGAATCCGGCCTACACGCGCATCCCCGAGGTTCACTTCATGCACGAAGCGCGCTATCGGGGCGCGAAGCTCGTGGTGATCGCGCCGGACTACAACGCGACCGCCGTGCACGCGGACCTGTGGCTCAACCCCAAGGCCGAGTCCGACGCCGCGCTGGGCCTCGCGGCGGCGCAGGTCATCGTCGCGGAGGGACGCTTCGACGCGGACTACGTGCGCGAGCAGACCGACCTGCCCGTGCTGGTGCGCGAAGACGACGGGCGCTTCCTCCGGGGCTCCGACCTCGAGCGCGGCGGCGACGAGAGCCGCGTCTACGTCTGGGACGAGGTGCGCGGGCGACCCGCGGTGGCCCCCGGCTGCGCGGGCGACGGCAAGGGCGGCCGCTCGCTGGCGCTCGGGAAGCTGAAGCCGGCTCTCGCGGGGCGCTTCCGGGTCGCGCTCGCCGGCGGCGGAGAGGTCGAGGTGCGGCCCGTGTTCGAGCGCCTGCGGGAGCAGCTGGCCGACTACACACCGGAGCGTGCGGCCGAGCGCACCGGGCTGGCGCCAGCCCTGATCCGGCGCTTTGCGCGAGAGCTGTCGGAGGCGCCGAGGGCGATGATCTTCGCGTCCTGGGGCGCCTGCAAGCACCACCACAGCGATCTCTTCCAGCGCGCGATGATCCTGCTCATGGCCCTCACGGGCAACCAGGGCAAGGCGGGCAGCGGCCTGCGCGTCGCGGCCTGGTGGGGGCTCGACGGCCTCGGACTGATGGCGGGCGCGACCCCGAGCTTCCTGGACATCCTGAAGATCCTTCCGAAGGCCATCCGCGGGTTGACCCCGCGCGACTACGAGAAGATCTACACGGAGTTCAGCGAGAAGGCGCCGAACACGCCGCTGATGCCGTTCCTGTACGTGCACGGGGGCTACCGCGAGATGTGGTCGCGGCCCGACCTGGCGGATCCGGCGCTCCCGCGCGGCGTGGACGAGTACATGCGCCAGTCCATCGACCGGGGCTGGACCCGGATCCATCCGTCCGAGGACCGGGAGCCGCGGGCGCTGATCTTCACGGGCTCGAATCCGCTGCGCCGCTGGCCGGCCCCGCAGCACGCGCTCCGACACCTGTGGCCCAAGCTCGACCTCGTCGTGGCCGTGAACTTCCGGATGAGCACGACGGCGCGCCACGCCGATTACTTCCTGCCGGCGGCCGCCTACTACGAGAAGCACGGCATCAAGTACGCGCAGAGCTACCTGCCCTACGTCATCGTCTCGGATCAGGCCACGAAGCCCCTGGGCGAGTCCCGGACCGAATGGGAGATCTTCGGGCTGCTCTCCGAACGCGTCGCTGCGCGCGCCAGAAAGCGCGGGGTGCCGGAGGTCCGCGGGTTCCAGGATCGTCCCCACGACCTGACGAAGGCCTACGAGAGCTTCACGTCGAATGGTCGCTACGACCCCCACGACCCCGCGGATCCGATCAAGATGATGGACGACATCCTCCGCGCCAGCCCGAGCGTGGGGTCGATCGGAGCCGAGGAGGCCCTGCGTCTGGGCGCCGTTCCGATCACGGGAACGGCGAGGCCGACACCGATCTATGCCACCAGCAGCGACTACGACCCGAAAGACACCTACTGGCCGCACCGCTGGTTCGTCGAAGACAAGGTGGCGTGGCCGACGCTGACCGGCCGCCAGCAGTTCTACCTCGATCACCCGTGGTACCTGGAGGCCGGCGAGAGCCTGCCGGTGCACAAGGACCCGCCCGGCGCGCGCAGCCGCTTCCCGCTGCGCATCAACGGCGGCCACACGCGCTGGAGCATTCACGCGATCTGGCGCGACCAGGAGCTCATGCTGCGCCTGGAACGGGGCGAGCCGGTCTGCTTCGTGAGCCCGGCGGACTGCGCCCCGCGCGGCATTCGCGACGGCGATGGGATCCGCGTCTACAACGACGCAGGCGCCTTCGAGGCGAACGCCAAGATCGCTCCGGGCGTCCAGCCCGGCGAGGTGATCGTCTACCACGCCTGGGAGCCCTATCAGTTCAAGGGCTGGAAGGGACCGCAGGAGCCGGTCGAGGCCCCCTGGAAGGCGATCCATCTGGCGGGCGGATACGGCCAGATCCACTATCGGATGTTCTACAGCTCACCGGGTCACTCACCGCGCGGCGCGCCGGTCGAGATGGAGCGAATACCGGCTGCGCAGCGGGCCGCTGTGGCACCCAGGCTCAGGGCCTGAAGCGGGGCGCGTCGCCGATCAACGCCGTGCCGCGCGGCCGTCTCGCAGCACGCCGGGCTCAGTCGGAGCGCCGGGCGTCGAGCTCGGCGAAGACCGCCGCGACCCGGTCGGCGCTGAGCTTGGGGCGGCGGTCGGCGGTGAGCAGACCATTGATCTCCTGCTCGACGTCGGCGAGCTGGGTCCAGCACCAGCCCTGCACGCCCTCGGCCGACTCCAGCGCCGCCACCAGGGCCCGGAAGCGCTCGAGCAGGGCATCGGAGCTCTCGACCCGGTTGTAGACGAACGCGGCCGGCGGCGCCGTCTCACCCGTGAGCACGAGTCCCACGCCGCCCATCTCGCTGACCACGACGGCGCCGCCGCCCGGGTCGCGCCCCTCGGCGAAGAGCCGCAGATCCGGCCGCAGGAACGGCAGCGCGTCGGCCAGCTTCGCGACACCCAGATGGGCGGCGAGCGTCTCCAGATCGAGGGCGCCGGCCATCGCCTTCACGGTCTCGGGGTCGGGCGCCGCCGGCGGGCGCTCGTAGCCGCGGGAGGCGATTCCGTCCCAGGTCGCGTGGAGCCGGGCCGGGTCCTGGCTGTAGTCGTGCCCGTCGATGACGTCGCTGTCGACGTGGGCCCATCCGCTGTTGTCGCACACGGGCCGGTTGGGATCGAGGCGGCGCGTGTCGGCGACGACGTCGGCCACGAGCCGCTGCCGCCGCGGATCCCCGTGGAGTCCGAGCACCCCCCACGATTCGTTGAACGGCACCCAGCAGACGATGGCCGGATGCGCCCGGTCGCGTCGCACGGCGTCGGCCCACTCGCGACGGAAGTCCGCCTCAAACGGCCCTTCGATGTCGGCGAGGGGAAACGGAGACGGCATCTCGGCCCAGACGAGGACGCCCAGGCGATCCGCCCACCACAGCCAGCGCGGATCCTCGATCTTCTGGTGCTTGCGGACCCCGGTGAAGCCCGCGGACTTCAGGTACTCGAGGTCGGCGCGGATGGCGCCGTCCGAGGGTGGCGTGAGGTTCGTGTCCGGCCAGTACCCCTGGTCGAGCAGGAGACGCTGGCGGATGGGCGCGCCGTTCAGCAGCCAGCGCCCGTCGCGGATTTCGACCGTTCGGAATCCCGTGTAGGTGTGCAGGCGATCGAGGCTCTCGCCCTCGGCAGTACGGAGCACCAGCTCGACGTCGTAGAGGATCGGGGTCTCGGGCGACCACAGCGCAGGCTCGGGCACGTCGACCGTGACGACCGCGCCGGCCGGGGCGGTGGCTGTCGCGACCGCCCGGCCCCCGCGGCGTACCCGCAGGTCCAGCCGACCGTCCGGCGCGTCGCCCATCACCGTCGTGGCGACCGTGAGTCGGCCGCTGGACGCGTCGCTCCGCAGTTCGAGGTCCGCGATGCGCGCGCGCCCCGTCACTTCGAGCCACACCGACTGCCAGATCCCCGATGCGGCGGTGTAGGAGATCAGGTAGGGGAAGGTCGGCGCCTGCTTGCCGCGAACCTGGTCGGGCCGGAATCGATCGACGGCCCGCACCACCAGGACGTTCTCGCCCGGGACGCATGCCTGGGTGACGTCGAACGCGAAGGGCGTGTAGCCGCCGCGGTGTCCGCCGACCTCGGTTCCGTTCACCCAGACGCGGGCCTCGTGGTCGACCGCACCGAAGTGCAGCAGCAGGCGTTCGCCGGGTCCCGCCGGGTTTCCGAAGCGGCGGCGATACCAGAGCACCTCGTGCCGCCCCGCGTCGGCGATGCCGCTCGCCGCGCACTGCGGCACGAACGGCACGACGATCGTGCGATCCAGCACGCCCGCCCCTTCGGGCCATCCGCGGGCCAGCCCGACCTCGGCGTCGTCGAAGCGGAACTGCCACGGGCCGTCCAGGGACAGCCAGCGCGTGCGGCGACGATCGGGCCGCGGATGGTCGAGACGGTCCGCGACGATCGTCGGCATGGCGTCCCCCGGCTTCAGCCGCTCTCCGCACCGGAACGCCGGCGGGTACGGCCTGTGGCCTTTCCCCGTCGTTGACCCCTCTCTCCCAAGTAGTGAGGTGCCCACGAAAGCGGGTCACTCCAATCCTTTCTCTCGCGGTCCCAACCCTAGCGTGAAGAAAGCGTGCAATCGGGCTCAGCCCGATTGCCACCCGTGACCGGCTGTCGGCGACGAACGTGTGAACGGGGGGGCTCGATTCCCGCCCATGAAGCCCCGAGGCGCTTTGTCGAAGCGCCTGGCAACCGGTACGGAGCTCGCAACCGCTTGCCCGGGTGGCCTCCGGCGCTCTTCCTGCTCCCCATCTCCATGGCCCCAGCGGACGCGGCGAGGAGCCCGCGTATGCGCGACGCCGCCCGGAGGAGAGCGTCCTCTACGGCGTCGTTCAGAAGGAGCTGGAGACCTTCCTCGCCCGCGCACAGGCCCGCGAGCGCCTCGTGCCCCGCTTCGTCGAGCGCGAGCTCCGGGGCTTCCTCCGCTGCGGCATCCTCGCCCACGGCTTCGTGCGCGTGCACTGCGACGGCTGCGGCCTGGACCGCGTCGTCGCCTTCTCGTGCAAGGGCCGGGGCTTCTGCCCGTCCTGCGGGGGGCGGCGCATGGCCGACACCGCCGCGCACCTCGTGGACCGGGTCCTGCCCGAGGTCCCCGTGCGGCAGTGGGTGCTCTCCCTGCCGTTCGCCCTGCGCTACCGCCTGGCCTACGACGCGCCGCTCACGAGCGCGGTCCTGGGTGTCTTCGTGCGCACGGTCTTCGCTTCGCTTCGGCGCCGGGCTCGCAAGAAGTGGGGCGTGACGCGCGGCCACTGCGGGGCCGTCACCTTCGTGCAGCGTTTCGGAGACGCCCTCAACCTGAACGTCCATTTCCACTCGCTGCTCCTCGACGGCGTCTATGCGCCGGGGCGCGACGGAGCGCTGTGCTTCCGCCCACTCCCCCCGCCCCCGAACGCGGAAGTCGCGCGCGTGGTGAGCCAGGTCGCCAGGCGGATCGCGCGCCTCCTCGAGCGGCGCGGCCTCGGGCCCGAGGCGGATCCGCGGGAAGCCGATCCCCTGGCCGAGGAGCAGCCGCTGCTCGCCCAGCTCTATGGCGCGTCCGTCGCCGGCCGCATTGCCACCGGGCGCCGGGCGGGCCAGCGCGTAGTGCGCATGGGGGACTACATCGATCCGGAGGATCTCCCCGCCCTCCAGGGCGAGCGTTGTGCCAGCGCGAGCGGCGTGAGCCTTCACGCGAACGTCGCCGTTCCGGCGCGCGACCGTCAGCGCCTGGAGCGCCTGTGCCGCTACGTAGCCCGCCCCCCGGTCGCAACTGAGCGGCTCTCCCGACTCGAGGATGGGCGGCTCCTGTACCGCCTCAAGCACCGCTGGCGGGACGGCACGACCCACGTCGTCTTCGAGCCGCAGGAACTCGTCGAGAAGCTCGCGGCCCTGGTGCCGCCGCCGCGCTTCCACCTCGTGCGATACCACGGCATCCTGGGACCGTGCGCGAGCGAGCGGGACCGCATCGTGCCGGGCTCGGCCACGGCAGCAGGGCGAGATCGCCCGACGCGACTCCCGCCTGCCGTTGCATCGATTGCCGAGCCACCGAGCGCCAACGCGAGAGCCGAGCGCAAGCAGGTGCCAAACGGCGATTCTCACCGGGAGGCAGCCCACGCGGGCAGTCGCACGCTTCCGGCGCTCGCCGCTCCGAGCGACGCCTCGGCATCACCCGACGGGACCACGCCCCGCGCCCGACGGCTGGCCTGGTCGGAGCTCCTGCGGCGCGTCTTCGCAGTCGATGTCCTCGAGTGCCCACGCTGCGGCGGGCGTATGCGCGTGCTCGCCGCGATCCACCCTCCGGACGCCACGCAGGCCATCCTCGAATGCCTCGACCTGCCCTCCCGCGCCCCACCGAGGGCAGCGGCCCTCCCCGAGGGCGCCGACGGATCGCACGACGACTTCGACGCGGCCGTCTGAGAGCAGCACGCCCTGAGCCATAGCGCCCTGGACCCCGGGCCGACTCCTTCCGAAGGACAGGCCTCGACCGGGAGGTAGGCTCCCAGATCGCGCCGGGGGTGCGCCGAAGCGGCGCGCGGGCGCCGCGCACCGCTTGAATCCCCCGCCTACGGCCCTCCGAGTCGGAGACCCCCTGGGAGTTGTCATAACCGGGGGTTGTCGGACATCCGAGGCCCGCTTGAATCGCCTATCCGCCGCTTGAATCG
>JAOTUO010000174.1 GCA_029863845.1 Myxococcales bacterium | reverse complement strand
GAGAGCCTGCGCGAGACGCTGGGCCGCATCGAGGCCTGGCTCATCCGCCGCGCGCTCGAGGGCAACAACGGCAGCCGCACCGTGACGGCCCGCCAGCTCGCCATCACCCGCGAGGGCCTCTACAAGAAGATGAAGCGGCACGGGATCGAGTAGCTGGGTTATGTGAAGCACATGTGACATAATGTGGAGAACATGCGAATGATTCAGATCCGCAACGTGCCCGATCGCCTGCACCGTCGCCTGAAGGTACGGGCTGCGCTCGAGGGCATGAGCCTCTCCGACTACCTGCGCCTCGAGCTCGAACGGATCCTCGAGCGTCCCACCCGCGCCGAGCTGTGCGATCGGATCGCGCGCCGCGAGTCGGTGGAGCTGAAGCCCTCCGCCGCCGAGCTGATCCGTGAGGAGCGCGACGGCCGGTGATCGTGCTCGACGCTTCGGCGGCGGTCGAGCTGGTGCTGGGGACTGCGATCGGACGGGCCGTGGCGCGGCGCATCGCGCCGGCGCGCGAGAGCGTGCACGCGCCGCATCTTATCGACGTCGAGGTTGCACAGGCGTTGAGACGCGGAGCGGCGAGCGGCATGGCCTCTGGCGAACGCTTTCGCGGGGCGCTGGATGACTTCTGCGCGCTCGATCTCGAGCGCTATCCCCACGACATCCTGCTGCCTCGAATCTGGGAGCTACGCGAAAACCTCTCGGCCTACGATGCCGCCTACATCGCGCTGGCTGAAGTCCTCTCGGCCCCACTCGTGACGTGCGATGCGGCCCTGCACGAGGCGCCGGGGAGTCGTGCCGAGGTAGAGGTCCTCTCGCGCCAGCCCCGATAGCGGTCGCGATCCCGGTGGCCGCCGCACCGAGACGGCCCGGCGCCTGTCCATCGTCCGGGAGGGCCTCTACAACCAGATCCCTACGTAAGCAGGTGAAATTTCATCTTTGGTTTCAGCAGGTTGCCGACGCTGGGCTTCAACGTCGACCGGGAAGAGCCACGAATGGCTGGGCCTGAGGGCGCTGTTCGTCGCCGTGGGCACCGACACGGCGATCCTCGCGCGCGGCTCGGGAAAAGCTGAGCGTCGCGGGCGATCGGAGCGAGGCCCGAGCGGCGCAGCCGCAGGTCGGGCGCTCCGATCCGTTCTCGTCTACTGCCCGTCTTCGGCGGGGTCGTAATCGACCCGCGTTACGGTCTGGATCTGACCCGACCAGCGATTGTTCACGAATACGACGCGGCCCTGACTCTTGTACTTCCAGTCGGTCTGGTGAGTCGGACCGAAATACCACGGAATCCACGCCTTTCCCGTCATGTAGGTGGTCTGGCTGGAGGGATCACCGAGGATCTCCTTGACCTGGTCCGGCTTCATTCCGACCGCAACCTTGGCGAGCTTGTGGCCCGCCGGCGCCGCGACCCCCTTCGGCGGCTTCGCAGCGGTCGCAGACGACTCGCTACTGCTGCCGCCGCCACCCGATGCGCAGGCCACGAGCGCGATCAGCAGCGAGAACGAAACCAGAGACACGATCCTTCGCGACCACAAACGCATCGAAACTCCCGGGTTGAAGTGTGCGGCAGTCTAGCTTGGATCCGGGAATCGGCTCGGGGCAGGGGCGCAGCGTCCTCGGCATCCCCCCGGCCCGTGGTCGAGAGGGCTCGGCCGTGCCGCAGCGCAGACCCGGTGGCCGAGGCGCTGCCTCCCAGGCGATCAGATCCGGGTGCGCTCGAGCGGAAGCGCCGCGCAGCTTCCCCCCCGCACACTCACGCCGCCCTCCTGTGCCGCTCGCAGGGCCCCGACCAGCGTGACGAGCGCAATTTGCGGAGGGCCCCCGCAGGGGGCCTGGCGCTCTACCTGACCGAATCAATACTTATCGGTCGTTCCAAGAACGCAGCTAGAAACTCCTATGCCCCCGGCGGAATGCGCAGAACCTGACCGGGGTAGATCTTGTCCGGGTGCTCGAGCATCGGGCGGTTCGCCTCGAAGATGACCGGGTACTTCATCGCGTCGCCGTACTGGGCCTTCGCGATCTTCGAGAGCGAGTCGCCCTTCTTCACGGTGTAGAAGACCGACTCGGGCTCGGGCTTTACGACGCTGAGCTGGTCGTCGACGCGGGCGATGCCGCGGGTGTTGCCCAGCACGAGCACGAGCTTCTCGCGGTCCGCCTGCGTAGGGCTCGTGCCGGAGACCGAGATCGAGTCGCCGCGGACGGCGATCTTGAGGTTCTCGACCGGAATCTCGAGAAGCTCGACGGTACGGGTCAGGACCTGGGCCTGGTCCGGTTTGGGGGCGCTGCGGGTGGACGTGGGCGCAGCGGAGGCCTTGCCGGCGCCGATGCCGGCCTTCTCGATCAGGCTCTCGCCGGCTTCCTTGACGAAATCGAAGAATCCCATGGTTCCCTCCTTCTGTCCCCCGCCGCGGAGCATACCGCGAGCGGCGGCGGGCGCGAGCGGTGCTGGAGCGGTGTTAGGTTAGGGGCCTCGCAACCAAGGAGGCCCCCCATGAGCAACCTGCTGGATACGATCCTCGAGGCCAACGGCGGCGCCGTCGTGGGCCAGCTGGCCCGCGAGTTCGGCCTGGGCGACGCGAAGGCGCGAGACGCGCTGGGGCAGCTCGCCCCCGCCCTGGCTCGCGGAATCCAACGCAACGCCTCGACCGCAGGCGGCCTGGATTCCCTGATGAAGGCGCTGAGCGAGGGGAATCACCAGCGCTACCTGAAGCACCCCGAGGAGCTGACCGAAAGCGCCAGCATCCAGGACGGCAACGGGATCCTGGGTCACGTTTTCGGCAGCAAGGACGTGAGCCGCAACGTCGCCGGCCGCGCCTCGCAGGAGACCGGCATCGACGCCTCGCTGCTCAAGAAGATGCTCCCGATGCTGGCGGCCGCCGCCATGGGCGCGCTGGCCAGGCAGAACGCGGCGGGCGGCTCGCAAGGGCTGCCACCCCGCGCTTCCGGCTCGGGGGCCGGCGATTTGCTCTCGCAGTTCCTCGACGCGGACCGCGACGGCAGCATCGTCGACGACGTGCTGGGTCTCGCCAAGAAGTTCTTCTAGCGAGCAAGCCTGCGAGGGGGGCGCGACGCGGCCGGTTGACTCTACGAGGAGTTCGATCCTCGGATCCTCGCCGCGGTGCGCCAGCAGCCGCCAGGGTTCCGGACGAGAGGTGCTCGATGCCGTCACGGCCGACCCTGCACTGGATTGCTGGAGTGAATGGTGCCGGCAAGACGAGCTTCTACCGCTATCACTCCTCAAGGCCCACGGCGCGAAGATCGCCGCCCGACGGCCCTCCCGCGGTGTTATCAAGGTCGTCCGGGTGAACCTCCAGTCTGTAGCAATTGAATGGATCTACAACTATAGGCTCTCATTGCGAAGTAATCCCGTGGGGAGCGGAGACGGGAATCGAACCCGAGAGCAAGCGCCGTAAGCGGCGGAAATCAAGAAAGTCTGATTCGTAAACCTTTGTCCCGCGTTCGCTTCCTCGACCAGGAATTCAAGACCGTGCGGTACGAACTCCTACTGGGAAGACACCCTCCTCGCGATCCGGGGACAGGACGAGCCTTTCCACCACACCGACGAAAACACGCTGACCCGCGTCGGGTAGGCGGCGCTAGGCGCTCGGCATGCTGCCAGACTCCGAGCCCTGCCCGATTGGTCGGCATTCCCGGTGCCCCATCGCCTTCTGATCCCGCTGCTACGCTGCTTGGCCAGCATCAACACGGTTCGCCATGGCTCATCGCACCGCCGACGAAAAGGTCGCCGCGGAGCTTTCGCGGCACGGTCTTCGTGCCACGCGCCAGCGCATTGCGGCGCTCCGCCTCCTCCGTCGCCAGAAGAGCCACCCGACTTTGGCGGAGCTCCATGCGCGGCTGCTGCCCGAGCACAAGAACGTGAGCCAGAAGACTGTCTACGAGATCCTGGATGCCCCGGTCCAAGCGGGCCTGGCTTCTCGCGTGACGGCGGTCGGCGAGCCCTACCGATACGAAGCGAGGCCGGAACCCCACTATCACGCGACGTGTCGCGTTTGCGGGCGGCTGTACGACGTTCCTGCGAGTGCGGACTCCCAGATCCGTGGCCGTGCGAATCTTCTCGAAGACTTCCACGTCGAGAAGATCGACGTCACGATTCGCGGCGTGTGCCTTCGCTGTCGGGACGAGATCTGAGGCGGATCGCCGCAGTCCATCGACACGGCTGATTGCGCTTCGCCCCATTGACGAGATTACAACAAGTGTTATCTACTTTGGAGCGTTGGCGCCGCGGGATCCATCATCTCGACGGTAAATCCCGGCTCCGGCACATGGCTTCGTCGAGCCAATCCCTGAACGCGAGCGCGGACCGGAGGCAGTGGATTGGAGCTGCCGAAGGCTGGTAAGCGAGATCATCGCCCAGCTCGATTACCTCCACCTCATACGATCTGGGGAGCATCATACGATTGGGGAGCATCTCCTCGACGTCCCTGCTTGTGACCCCGAAGGAGAATCCAATGCGACGCCGTTTCTTTCCCCTGATGGCCTCCCTCGCGGTCGCGATTTCAGCGGTGGTGCCTTCGAGTTTGGTCTTCGCTCAGGACAAGCCGAAGTCCAACCAGTTCTGGTGGCCGGAACTGCTGGACCTGTCGCCCCTGCGTGACCACGACCCGTCCTCCAACCCCTATGGCGAGGACTTCGACTACGCCCAGGCCTTCGCCAGCCTGGACCTCGAGGCCGTCAAGCAGGACCTCAAGGCACTCATGACCACGTCCCAGGACTGGTGGCCGGCCGACTACGGCCACTACGGCCCCCTGTTCATCCGCATGTCCTGGCACAGCGCCGGCACCTACCGCGTGGCCGACGGCCGAGGCGGCGCCGGCGGCGGCCAGCAGCGCTTCGAGCCGCTGAATAGCTGGCCCGACAACGCCAACCTCGACAAGGCCCGTCGCCTGCTCTGGCCGATCAAGCAGAAGTACGGCCGCAACATCTCCTGGGCCGACCTGATGGTCCTCGCCGGCACCGTCGCCATGGAGGACATGGGCTTCAAGACCTTCGGCTTCGCCGGGGGTCGGGCAGACGACTGGGAGCCGGATCTCGTGTACTGGGGCCCGGAGACCAAGATGCTGGGCCGCAAGCGCATCGACGCGCAGGGGAAGCTGGAGAACCCGCTCGCCGCGACGCAGATGGGCCTCATCTACGTGAACCCGGAAGGCCCCGGCGGCAGCGGGGACCCGCTCGCGGCGGCGAAGCAGATCCGCGTGGCCTTCGGACGCATGGCCATGAACGACGAAGAGACCGTCGCCCTGATCGCCGGCGGCCACACCTTCGGCAAGGTTCACGGCGCGCACAAGCCGTCCGATTGCGTGGGTCCGGAGCCGGCGGGCGCCGCCATCGAGGAGCAGGGCCTCGGCTGGCACAACAAGTGCGGCAAGGGCGACGCGGAGGACACCATCACCAGCGGCCTCGAGGGCGCCTGGACCGCGGCGCCCACGCAGTTCACGATGATGTACCTGACGAACCTGTTCGCCCACGAGTGGGAGCAGACCCGCAGCCCCGCCGGCGCCATCCAGTGGATCCCCAAGGGCGGGAAGGCCGCGAACACCGTTCCCGACGCCCACATCGAAGGCAAGCGGCACGCGCCGATCATGCTCACGACCGACCTGTCGCTGAAGGAAGACCCGGCGTACCGCGAGATCTCGCAGCGCTTCCTGAAGAACCCGAAGGAGTTCGAGCTCGCCTTCGCCAAGGCCTGGTTCAAGCTCACGCACCGCGACATGGGTCCGCGTGCCCGCTACGTCGGTGACGAGGTGCCCGCCGAGGCGCTGATCTGGCAGGACCCGGTTCCCGAGGTCGACCAGCCGCTGATCGGCGATCGCGACATCGAGAAGCTGAAGGCCGAGATCCTCGCTTCCGGTCTGACTGTCCCCGAGCTCGTCCGCACCGCCTGGGCGGCGGCCGCCAGCTTCCGTGGCACCGACATGCGCGGTGGTGCGAACGGCGCACGGCTTCGCCTCGCGCCCCAGAAGGACTGGCCGGTCAACGATCCCGCCGAGCTCGCGAGAGTCCTGAATACGCTGGAGGGCATCCAGAAGGAATTCAAGGGCGGGCTCTTCGGTGGAGACAAGAAGGTGTCACTCGCCGATCTGATCGTCCTGGGCGGCGCGGCGGCCATCGAGAGGGCGGGGAAGGATGCCGGCTACGACGTGAAGGTGCCCTTCAGGCCGGGCCGCACCGACGCCAGCCAGGAGCAGACCGACGTGGAGTCCTTCGCCGTGCTCGAGCCGAAGGCGGACGGCTTCCGCAACTACTACGGGAAGGGCAACCTCCTTTCGCCGACGAACAGCCTCGTCGACCGGGCCGACCTGCTCACCCTCACGGTGCCGGAGATGACCGTGCTCGTCGGCGGCATGCGCGCCCTCGGCGCCAACACGGGCGGGGCGAAGCACGGCGTCTTCACCGACCATCCGGGCACCCTCACGAGCGACTTCTTCGTGAACCTGCTCGACATGTCTACGAAGTGGGAGAAGTCCTCGAAGATGGAGGGCGTCTACGAAGGTCGGGATCGCAAGACGGGCGAGCTGAAGTGGACGGCCACCCCGGTGGACCTGATCTTCGGCTCGCAGTCCGAGCTGCGCGCGGTGGCCGAGGTCTATGCCGCCCAGGACGGCCGCGAGAAGTTCGTGCAGGACTTCGTCGCTGCGTGGAACAAGGTGATGACCCTCGACCGCTTCAACCTGTAATCGTGCGGACAACCCTGCTCGAGAGCTGCCGAGCTGCAGCTCGATCCGAGCGCCGCATCGGGGCTTGGAGGGCGTCTTGAACGCTTTCCTGGATCCGGCCAGGTAGGAGCGGCGGCGTCCCATACGCCGCCGTTCTAGTAGGTGGCGCTTCTCCGCGACATGGTGAACTGGTGCATCATCAATCCGCTGGAGGGAACCTCCCTGGCCTACGACGATCCCAAGATGATCGCGCTGGAGGCCTACATCCTGAGCCAGCGGACCGGGAGGCCGCTCGAGGCCGGCAAGCACTAGATCGATCGACGGGTCCGGCGTTGATGCAAAGCCCCGTGGCGGGCAGCTCGATCATTCCCGGGGGGATCGGAGCCGCTTCCCCATGAAGCTTCCGCGGGAGCGCAACGTCTATCGGGGTAGCTGGTTCAAGTCCCTGGGGGCGTGGCCCGTCGAAGGAGAGACCATGAAGAGAAGGGCGTGGATCGTACTTCTCGCGCTGCTTCTGATCCCGGCGGTGCCGGGCCTCGCCGACGCCAAGAACGGGCACGGACGCGGCCACGGTTACAAGGGCGGCAGGGGACACGGCGGGTACGCCTATTACGGCGGGAAAGGACACGGCGGCGGCTACAAGCGGAAGGGCTACTACGGCGGCAGACGCTACGGCTACTACGGCGGCTACTACGGGTCGAGATTCTCGTTCTACGCGGGACCCTGGTGGCCCTCGCGCTGGTTGTACCCGGCCTACGCGTCCCCCTATTACTACCCCTATCGCTACGGCTACCAGCCCCAGGTGATCGTGGAGGAGACGCCGATCTACGTGGAGCGGCCCAGGAGCGCAGTGCCGCCGCCCGCCCCGCCCGAGGAGGCCTACTGGCACTACTGCGAGAGCGTGGGCAGCTACTACCCGGACGTGGCCAACTGCCCGGAAGGCTGGGTCAAGGTCCCGCCGAGGCCCGAGTAGGGAATCGGAGGCGGACATGACGACCGTACACACGCTTCTCGTCGCCGGCACTGCACTCGTGCTCTCGGCCTGTGCACACTTCCCCGTCGGACCGAGCGTCATGGTACTTCCGGGCTCCGGCAAGAACTTCGCGCAGTTCCAGGCCGACGACGGCATGTGCCGCAACTACGCGGGCTACCAGTCCAAGCCGGGCGCGCAGAACGCGGCCGTCGAGAACGCCGTGGGCTCGGCCGTGGTCGGAGCGGCCGTGGGGGCCGCCGCCGGCGCCGCCATCGGCGCCGCGTCCGGTGATGCAGCCGAGGGCGCGGCCATCGGGGCCGGCAGCGGTCTGCTGGTGGGCTCGGCCTCCGGCGTGTACCGCTCCGAGTACGCCGGGCGCACGCTCCAGGGCCGCTACGACAACGCGTACCTCCAGTGCATGTACGCCAACGGCAACCAGATCCCCATGCCGCAGGGTTCCTTCGCCGCTCCGGCCCCCTACGCGTCGCGGCCGAGGCCGCACAGGCCGCCCCCGCCGCCGCGGGCGGGCCCTCCCCCGCCGCCGCCGCCGTACTAGGGGGCATCGGACAAACGGGCTGCGTTCCGGCGCTTTCTCGCGCGCTCAGACAAGCGAGAGATCCTTCGCGCCTACCGGATCCGCATTCACGTCTCTCGCCCCGCGCGCCGGATTCTTCATATCGAAAGCGTGGATATCGGATCTCTCGGCGACATAGCTCTCTACAAGCAGATGCGACGCTTCGGCATCGCATGAGCGGCTCGCGCGGGGCGTCGCCGATTCCGCGCGGGTTCAGGCGTGCGCCGGATCCGCGACGGGCTCCGCGACGCTGAACAGGATCGGACCCAGGCTGCCGCCGCGGCGCGTCTCCAACCCGAACAGGCGCTCGGCGAAGGCTGGCGCGAGGGGGGACAGGAAAGGCGAGAGGTGGTAGACGCTCCCGCTGTGCACCACGCGGAAGCCGTTCTCCTCGAGCGCCGTGCGCAGGCGGCGCGCGTGAAAGCGCGTGATGTGCTGGTGGCCGCCCATCTGCGCGGCGCCGCCCAGGTGGTCGATCAGGAACTCGAGCAGCGGCCAGTAGCTACGGTAGTTGGGCGTCGTGAGGAGCAGCCGCCCGCCGGGCGC
>JAOTUO010000173.1 GCA_029863845.1 Myxococcales bacterium | reverse complement strand
GGCGGGGGGGGGCTCGGAGACGGTGGGCTCGAGGCGCGCCTCGTCCCGGATGTCGGTGAACTCCTGGCGCAGATCGGTGGAGGCGCGGCGGAACTCGGCGAGCGTACGCCCGAGGCTGCGAGCGAGCTCCGGCAGGCGCTTCGGCCCCAGAACGAGCAGTCCGATGACGAAGATCACCAGCAGCTCAGTCATCCCGATGCCGAACATGGCACCACGGAATCTACGTCACGAGCCACCATGGCGGTAGCCGGCGCGCGCAGCGAGCCGCCGGCGAACGGAGCCCATTGAACCGGCTTGCGGGGGCCTCCAGACGATCGCCCAGAGACCCCCGCAAGCACCCCCCGGTTTCAACGAGATCAGGCGTTCGCGGCGTCCCCCGTCCTGACGGTTGGATCCAGCTCGGGAGAAAAGCGCTCTTGCCGCTCGCTCAGAAGCTCGAGCCCGAGCCAGTAGCGGCCGTCCCGCTCGCTGCTGCACCACACGACGCGGTGGATGGAAGGCTGCGCGGCGCGCCCGTCCAGGCCGCGGAACGTGATGCGCAGGAGGGAGCCGATCGGCTCGGTGTCGTCCACGCCCAGACACATGCCCATCCCGGAGACGTCGCGGGTGAACCCGATCCGCGGTCGCTGTTCGGGGGCGACCCGCGGGAAGCGCGTGTACTCCACGATCCCGAGGCGCTCCTCCCGCGATTCCTTGCGGATGGCGTCGCCGTTCACGGTCTTCATGGGATCCCCCGTCGAGCCAACGATCGTCATGCGAGCCCTTCCACCTGCGTGTCGGCGTTGCTGAGATCCCTTCCGGCGTCGAAGACCACCTCGGCGATGAACTCCGGATCGACGTCCGCGACGCCCATCTCCAGAATCGCGAGGAACTCCTTGACCAGATCAGGATCGAACTGATGGCCCGCGTAGCGGCAGAGCCGGGCCAACACCTCGCTCCGCGGCAGCGCCGAGCGATAGGGTCGATTGCTGCTCATGGCGTCGAAGGCGTCGGCGACCCCGATGATGCGCGCGCTCAGCGGAATGTCCTCGTGCGCGAGGCCGTGCGGATAGCCGCTCCCGTCCCACCACTCGTGGTGGTGACGGATGGCCGCCGTGACCGCAGCCGGGATGGCGAGCGGCCGGATGAGCCGCGCGCCGATCTCCGGATGGGTCTGCACGACTACGAGCTCCTCGGGCTGGAGAACGTCGGCGCGCAGGAGCAGCTCCCTCGGGACTCCCACCTTCCCCAGGTCGTGGAGGAAGGCCGCGATCCGGATGTGCTCGTGATCCTCGGCCGACAGGTGCAGCCGGTGCGCGAGCAGGCTCGAGTAGTAGGCGACGCGGCGGGCGTGGCCGCGCATGAACGGATCCGTGGTCTCGATCGTCTCCGCGAGCACCTCGACGAACTCGATCGTGCGTTCTGGCGAGAGGGCCTGGCCGCGCGCGGCTCCGTAGGCCCGCGCCTCGCGTTGGTCGAAGAGGGCTCCCAGGCGCTGCTTGAGCCGCTGATTGCGCTGGACGCGCTTGCCGAGGACGTCGGCGTCGCGCTCGTCGCCGACCGCTACGCCGACCTCGTCGAGGAACGTCGTCAGGCGGGATCGAGAGCGCTTCCGGAGCAGGGCGCGCAGCACCGCCGCCGTCACCTGCACCACGTCGAAGGGCTTCTGGAGGTAGTCGCTGACGCCGCAGCGGATGCCCTCCGTGGCGCTCTCGACCGAGCCGCATCCGGTGATGACGATGACCTCGACGTTGGGAAACTCGCTGCGGATGACCCGCATCAGCTCCTCGCCCCGCATCCCGGGCATGTGGAGGTCGAGCGTGACGAGGTCGACTTCGCGGGTGCGCAGGATCTCGAGGGCCTCCGCGCCGCACTCGGCCTGAAGCACGGTGTGATTCGGCGAGAGGATCATCCGGAGCGACTCGCGGGGGCCGCGCTCGTCGTCGACGATCAGGATGGCGGCTCGTTCTTCGCTGGCTTCCATTCCGTTTCCCGCTCTGGCTGCCCCCCCTGCAAAAGCAAGGCGTGTGCCAGCCGTCACACAGTCCGCAACTAAAGCTATAAATAGTTAGAAAAAAAAGACTTTTCTATTCAAGGCCAGGTCGCGGGCGGGACCGGCAGGGGGCCTCTCGGGTGTTCCGATGTGTGCACCAGAGCCCTCGGCTCGGGCCCAAGCATCCGTTCGAAAAAGGAAATCCTTGGTGTTCCGAACGGAACACCCGGAGCGGGGCCTCAGGCCGGCGGCTTCAGGCCGTAGCGGTCCATCTTGAGCTTCAGCGCCCGACGCGTGACGCGCAGCTGCTCCGCCGTGCGGGTCTGATTCCAGCCCGTGCGCTCGAGCGCCTCGAGCAGCAGCTCCCGTTCGAAGTCTGCGGAGGCCTGCTCGAAGCCCAGCCGCCCGGCGTGCACGGCCTGGCGCAGGTCTTCGATCCGGCCGGCGCGGACCACGGCCTGGGGCAGGTCGTCGAGCCGCACGACGTCGCCCTCGCACAGCGCGACGGCATGCTCGATGGCGTTCTCGAGCTCGCGCACGTTGCCGGGCCACGGGTAGCGCTCGAGCGCCGCGATCACCTCGCTCGCCAGCTCGAGGCCGGGGCGCCCCGCTTCGGCCCGCGACCGCTCGAAAAAGTGGGAGGCCAACAGTCGCACGTCCTCCCGCCGCTCGCGCAGCGGCGGCAGAGCGACCGGAACCACGTTGATGCGGTAGTAGAGGTCTTCCCGGAAGCGTCTCTCGGCGACCTCGCGGTCGAGGTCGCGGTTCGTGGCTGCGATCACGCGCACGTCCACGTCGATCGTACGGGTGCTGCCGACTCGTTCGATGCGACGCTCCTGAAGGGCGCGGAGCAGCTTGGCCTGCACCCCCGACGAGAGCTCTCCGATCTCGTCGAAGAAGAGCGTCCCTCCGGAGGCGGCCTCGAAGCGCCCGATGCGCCGATCCACGGCGTCGGTGAAGGCACCGCGCTCGTGGCCGAAGAGCTCGCTCTCGATCAGTGTCTCGGGGATCGCAGCGCAGTTGACGGCGACGAAGGGCCGCTCGCGGCGCGGGCTGAGGTCGTGGATGGCGTGCGCGGCGAGCTCCTTGCCGGTTCCGCTCTCGCCTCGGATCAGCACGGTGGCTCGGGCGACGGCGACGCGGCGGAGGGTGTGGAAGACTTCCTGCATGGGCTCGCTGCGTCCCAGCAGATCCCCGAGGCGCTCCTGTCCCTCGACGCGCGCGCGCAAGCGCGCGACCTCATGCTCGAGAGCCCGCCGCTCGAGCAGCTGACGGACCTTGATGCGCAGGGACTCCACCTCGAAGGGTTTGGTGACGTAGTCCACCGCTCCCCGCTTCATGGCCTCGACGGCGCTGGAGACGGTCTTGGTCGCGGTGAGGACCACGACCGGCGGCGAGCTCGGCTGCTCGGAGATCTCCGCGAGCAGGTCCAGGCCGCCGCGGCCGGGCATGACGAGGTCGAGCAAAATCAGGTCCGGCGGAGCTTCGGCGATCGAGCGCAGCGCCTCGTCGACGCTCGCGGCGGTCGCCACCTCGCAGTCGTTCTTGAGGAGCATCCGCAGCGATGCCTGCACTCCGGCCTCGTCGTCGACCACGAGGATGCGGGGCATTGCGGAGGGAACGTACCAAACACGAACGGCTCGAGCGGGGCCGCCGCGGGCGGCTGGCTCAAGCCCGCAGGTCGAGGACGATGACGGTCTCCCGACGGTCGCTCGCGTCGACCGCAAAGGCGCCACCCTGAGCCCGGACGATCGTCTCTGCGATTGCGAGCTCGAGGTCGTTTTCCGCGGGCGAGAGCCCGGCCGGGGACGGCTCGGCAGGCTCGCCCGGCAGTTGGGCTTTGTGCTCGGGAGCGCGCAGCCGGACCAGCACGCGCACCGACGGGCTTCCGTGCAGGCCCGCCTCGTGATGCCGCGAGGCGACGTAGACGTCGCCCCTCTCCGGCACGATCGCCAGACACCCGTTGAGCAGTGCCTCGAAGGCGAAGCGCAGCTGATCCGTGTCGCCGACCGCACGCGGCTCCCGGGTGTCGAGCTCCCGCAGCACGACCAGCCGCTGCTCGCGGATGACCCCGCGACGATCTTCCAGGACCTGCTCGAGCAGAGCCGCCACGTCCACCGGCTCCCGCTTCGGGGGGGCCAAGGCAGCGAGGCGGCCGAGTCGCGTCACGACGTCCTCGATGCGCAGCACGTCCTGGTCGACCAGCTCGGCGAACTGCTGGCGGAATTCGCTGTCCTGGTAACGCTCGGGCAGGAGCTGGGCGAAGGTCCGAATCGTCGAGAGCGGGTTTCGGACCTCGTGGGCGACGGCGGCGGCGAGGCGTCGCAGCGAGGCGTCCGAGGACTCCTCGGGCTCGACCTCGAGGAGCTCCTCGTGCTCTCGTGCCGTCTCCGCCTCCGTCTCTTCCAGCAGGGCCTGAGCGATCGGCTCGTCGCCGTCGTCGAAATGGGCCTCCGCGATCGGCGGCAAGGGCTCCTCGATGACGGCGTCGGCGATTGCTTCGGTCGTCGCCTCGACCGTCGCCTCGACGACCGGCTCCGTCGGGATCGACGCATCCGGCTCCAGTGCCAGGTCCGGGGTGAAGGCCCCTCCCTCGTATTGGAGGTCGGCGACGCGCACCGGGTCGGCCGTTCCGGCCGAGAGGGTCCGGGCGATCACCGACTCGAGCTCGCGCAGGTTGCCCGGCCACGGGTATTGCTCAAGAACCGCCAGCGCCTGGGGGTCGATGCGGCGCGGCCGCGCTCCCCGTGCCCGGCACCAGGCGCGTGCGGTCTCGTTCGCGAGGGGGGCGATGGCCTGGCGCCTCTCCCGGAGCGGCGGGATCTGGAGGCAGAACACGCCGAGCAGCTGCCGCAGTCCGGGCTCGAGGGATGCCGGCTCGCGTGCGGTTCCGATCCAGCGCGCGATGCCGGCGCGGCGCACTTCGGGGGGCGGCGCGAAATCGATCCAGGTCCGGAGCCTGTGCTGCGCGGCGGGCGCAAGTCGGTCCACATCGGCGAGGCACAGGGTGCCGGCCGGGCGCGCCGGCAGGCCGCGTACCGCGGCCGAGACCGCCGCCTGAAGCTCCTCGGGCGAGGTGAGCGCGGTGCAGACGACCTCGGCGAAAGCGCCCGCAGTCTTGCCACCGAAGGCGTGGATATAGCGCGCCATCAGCGCCCGCCCGGTCCCCGGCTCTCCGGTGATCAGAACGGAGACGTCGGTCAGCTGCGGGTCCAGGGCTCGCAGCAGCTCCGGGAGCTCGAGGTCGGCGAACCAGCGTGCGAAGCGGCTGCCGAGCGCGTCACGCGAGGGGCGCTGCGAGAGCGGAAGCGGCGACGGGCCGCGGCGATCCGGCGCCGATCGGATGCGCTCGCGCAGGGCGCCGGCGTCGGGCGGGTAGCCCAGGATCTCGGGATCGAGGGTGTCGAACAGCCGCTCTGCGTCCGCGACCCGGCCGCGCTCCGCCAGCAGGATCCACGTGGCCCCCGGCAGGCGCGGCTTCGCCCGGTGCGCGAACTGAAGCTCCGACTCGAAGTCCTCCGCCAGCCCCAGCAGCACCACCTCGGCGGGCGGGACCGAGTCGAAGGCCGGGTCGCCCGGGCCTCCGAGCACCGCCTGCTCCGAGGCCCCCGCCAGACGTGCGATGGCGGAGCGGAGCCGCGGGTCGCGGTGGACGATCCAGAGCGTGGGCATCGGAGCTCACCAATCCGTCGGTTCGTGGCGCGGCATCAGCCGTGGTGGACGCCGACGCCGGCGCCCACCACTCCGAACAGTGCAACGCGCAAGGCCTGTGCCAAACGTTCCCGACCGGAAGCCGGAGCGCAGGACCCCGCCCAAGCGGCCCGAATCCGGGCCGAAGCCGGATTCGCAGCGTGCCGGCCAAGCGTGCGCAGCCACGGGAGCAGATCCTCCGGCCCGCCCATTTTGGGAAAAACTTTGCCCTCCACGGCGGGGCCCGGGGCGGCAAGTTGATCCCTCGAGAGCCGTCTGCGAGAGTAGCCGTCGGCTCCGGGCTTCGCGTCGGGGCGGGCGCTCGGGGGCTGCGCGGGGGAGAGCGCGTGACCGTGATCGACGGCGGACCGGAAATCCGCCTTCGCAACTGGTTCGATCGGCCCTACGACGACGCCATCTCGGCGGCGCGCACCTGCTACTCGCCCCGGGTGATCGAGCCCGACGAAATCACGGACCGGCAGCGCCAGAGCATCGGCCCCCTCACCTTCATCGGCGGGCACCACACCGTGTTCCAACATGCCACCTTCGAGTTCGCCATCTCGGGCGTCTCGCGCCAGCTGGTGTGGTCGTTCCTGCACGGCTTCCCGTTCTACAACACGGAGCAGCAGAGTCAGCGCTACGTGCGCCTCGACCGCATCGCCGCGCACGTGCCCCCCGCGCTCGCGGGACGGGAGCGGGAGATCTACGAGTCGGCCGTCGAAGGCGCCTGGCGCGCCTACCGCGAGCTGACAAAGCGGCTGAAGCCCATAACGCTCGGGATCCTCTCGGAGCTGTGGCGGCTGCGGGACCGGCAGTCGGTGGCCTTCGGCAAGAACCTGGCGCGCGAAGCGGAGAAGAGGGCGATCGAGACGGCGCGCTACGTGATCCCCATCGCCTGCCACACGGCCATGGTCTACACGGTCTCGGGCATCGTCCTGCACCGCCTGCGACGCATGGCCCGCGCGGGCGACGCGCCCGAAGAGGCGGCGGACGTGGTGGGGCGCATGGTGGCGGAGGTCGAGAAGCGCGACCCGGACTTCTTCCGCCGGATCGGCGCCGCGCCGCTCGAAGAAGACGAGATCGTCGAGCGCGCCCTGGCGCCTCCGGGCGCGGGGGACCCGGCGGCCCTCGAAGCCTTCGACAAGTCCCTGGACGGTCGCAGCTCGCGGCTGATCGACTACAGCGCGCGCGCGCCGCAGGTGATCGCCGAAGCCGTACGCCACGTGCTCGGCCGGCTCGACCTCGACGACGACGCGGCGATCGACTGCGTGCTGGATCCCGCGAAGAACCCCTATCGCCTCGAGACCCTCAACGTCTCGACCCACGCTCCGCTGATGCGCGCCCTCGCCCACGCGCACTACACGTTTCGCAAGAAGCTCTCGCACACGGCGGATTCCCAGGACCAGCGCCATCGCACGGTGCCGGGGTCGCGTCCCCTGCTGTCGCGCACGGTCCCGATGTGCGTCGACGTCGTCGAGCCCGAGCTGATCCGCCAGGATCCCGACTGCCACGCGCTCTTTACGGAGGCTGTGGAGGGGGCCTGGGACGCCCGCGCGCGCCTGCTCGCGCGCGGCGTGGCGCCCGAGCTGGCGCTCTACGTGCTGCCGAATGCCCTCGCGGTCCGCTTCGAGCAGTCGGGGACGCTCCTCGACCTGCTCCACAAGTGGACGCTGCGGACCTGCCTCAACGCCCAGCGGGAGATCTGGCAGGCCTCCATGGACGAGGTCGAGCAGGTGCGAGCCGTGCATCCGAAGCTCATCGAACGCGTCGGGCCGCCCTGCTTCGTGCGCACGGGCCTGGTGCGGCCGCGCTGCACCGAGGGATCGCACTTCTGCGGAGTGACGGTATGGCGATCGTTCCCCGACACCGAACGCCCGATTTGATCCGAACCTCGTTCGCCGCGCTGGACGCGACGATCTCCGCTCGCCTTCGGCTCGCTGCGCGCGCGGCTGTCGCCGCGCTGATCTCCGCTCGCCTTTGGCTCGCCGCGCTCGCGGTCCTCTTCGGAGCGGTGCCGTCGGGGGCTGAGCCGAGCGTCGACCTGGTCGGTACGTGGCACGTACTCGTGCACTATCGCGACGATCACACGGTCCGTCCCGAGCAGGAGCGCTGGGAGGACAAGGTCTGGGTGTTCGAACGCTCGGGCAGCCGCCTGCGCTGGACCGAGTACCCGATCGTCGTGTTCAGCGACGAGACGGGGCGTTTCGAGCGCCGGGAGACGGGCCAATACGCACGGGTGCTCCACGCCTGGGAGCCGAACGCCAAGCAGCTCGCGGACATCCGGCGGGGGCTCGAGTACAACACGCGCGGCTCGAAGGCGAAGACGCTGCGCGGGTCCGATGTGAAGGGCTGGGCGTCGCAGAAGCGCGCCGGAGCGGCCTCGGCGTCGGTCATCACCTACACCGAGACCTGGCTCATCGATGGGATGCCCACGCGGCCGGTCTTCACCCGGCTCGACGTCATGGGATCGGCGCGCACGGAGAACGTGGAGGGCGTCACGAAGTACGTGACGGTCGAGGTCGGCGCCGGGGGCGACGTCCTGCGCGGCACCTTCGAGCGCGACGGAAGCCGCCACGGGACGTTCCGGATGCTGCGGGCCGGGGTCGTGACGATGGTGAAGGACCGGACGCAGTCGGAGCGTCAGCGCGAGGTCATGGGCATTGCCGCCGACGCGGCGGGCGAGGAGGGCGATCCTTCGCCGTGACGGCGGTCGGGGGCGGATGCGTGCGCGCAATGGAGCGCCGCGACCTCGCCGATGTCGCGGCGCTCTGGACCGCAATCACGGCGCACCACGCCGACCTGGATCCGCTGTTCACGATTCGATCCGGCGCCGACGCCGAGATCCGGGCGCTGCTCGCCGGGCAGCTCTGCGATCCCGACGCTGCAATCTTCGTGTGGAACGACGAGCGCGAGCTGGCGGGGTTCTGCACGGTTCGCATCGATCGCGCCCCGCCGATCCTCGAGGAGGTCGAGCGCGCCGAGATCACCGACCTGGGGGTGCGCGAAGGCGCGCGCCGCCGCGGGATCGGCCGGGCGCTGGTCGGCGCGGCGACGGACTGGATCGCCGCGAGGGGAATCGAGCGCGTCGAAGTGCGC